>NZ_JAPWCA010000019.1:0-31306 GCF_041433725.1 Gemella sp. 27098_8_155 | reverse complement strand
TTCCTTTTGGAAGGTTCTTTTTTTATTTTAATTTCATATATTTTGATTTTCTTTCAAAAATAGAGTATCATAGTATAGTAATATATAATTGGAGGTTTGAGAATGTTTTATTTAGAAGATGAAAAAACATTAGTACTTACTAGTGAAAATAAAAAAGACATATTAAACGCATTAAAATTGATTAATAAAATTTCAGACAATAAAAGTATTAAAGTTGCATACATAAAAATTTTAGAGAAAGTTTTAGTATTTAATAAAGCAATAGAAACATATTATCATTCACAAAAGCCTGGATATAATGAAGTTTATCAGGAGAGATTAGATAACCTTGATAATAGCGCAGATGAATTTAGACGTATTAAAGCTGATTTAAAACCTAACTTTGATGAAATAATTGTTGATAATGATTTAGTTAAAGAATTCAATATTATATTGTCTAGAATTGAAAGTAGAACTTCTATTCTCTTTGAAGATGAAAAAGAGTATAGTTTTAATAATTATCTAGTTACTTTAATCAATAACAAGAAACTTGATGAATTTATATGGTTAAATACATTGTATAACATCTACAAAGATGGTAAGAGTTTAAATAATATTGTTCAGGATTATCAAAAATTAAGTGATATTGAATTCTCAGATCTTTATAAGATTTATCTTTTTGTAACTGATTATAATATTAATAAATTGTTATTAAAAAATGAATCTCAAATCATTAATAATGAGTATCTTGAAGATTTTGAATCATTCTTTAATTATATGTATGAGTTGATAGACGATCTGAGAACTTTCGTGGCTAAAGATGATAAAAAGAATATACTTAGTTTTTCAACAAAAATAGAAAGCTATACTAATATTAACACACCTACTAAAGAAGAATTTTTAGAATGTGTTTATAAAGTATTTAATTTCTTGAGAGCTTTATATGAAAATGATAATGCAAAATTACTATTATCTAATATATATCCTATCCTAGTAAAATCTTTCTTCGCACCATTGAGAAATGATGATAAGATTAAATATGATTATAATCAAGAGTTTATCTATGCTTTAGAGTACACGCAAATTATAATAGAAGTAATGGACGAAAAGCATGAGTAATATTTTTTCTGTTAAGGATTTTTATTGTGTTTATAACGACTATGACATTTCAAATAGATCTAAGGAATTAAGCCTATTATATCTTCCATTATTAGGAAATGATGCTGTAAGTTTATATAATTTCTTAGGAAACAAAATGCTTAGTGATAAAAATCTTTCAAAGAATTATTTACATTATGATATATTGGATAATTTAGCTCTATCTAATCATAAGTTTATTGTAGCAAGAAAAAAATTAGAAGCAATTGGACTACTTAAAACCTTTTATATTGATAATAATGGTGTAGGTCAATTTGTTTATAAAATTAAGCAAGCTTTAAGTTTTTCGGATTTCTTTAATACACCTGTTTTAGCTCAATTATTAGAGAACACTTTAGGTGCAGCGGAATATAAAGAGTTGAGTAATTACTATTCCTTAGATAAGGTAAGTTTTAGGAGCTTTGAAGATATTACTTCTAAGTTTTCTGATGTGTTCCGTTTAGAAAACTTAAATGATTTTGGATTTGATTATTTAGAAAAAAAAGTTTCTTCTGGTCCCAATTTTGATGAATTTTATTTTGATTTTGATAAGCTAAATTATTATTTAGCAAATAGTTATCTAACTGATGTTATCTCAAATGAAGAAACAAAGAATAAGATTTTAGGTTTAGCGCATATTTACAAAATGGATCCTCAAGATATGTCTAAGGCAATTGAAAAATCAGTTGAAATTACTAATGGAGCTAGTGAAATTAATATAAAAGTTTTAACAGATTATATAGTACAATTAAATGTTAATGTAAGAAAACAAGAAGTACCTACATTAGAACGTATGGTAAATAAAAATTTAGCTAATATTGAGGAAGAGAAACTTACTGAGGAAGAATTATTTATTAAAGAAGTAGATAATACTAACTTTATAACATTTCTTAACAAACAAAAAGGTATTGTAGTTTCTAATATTGATGCAAAGAATATTGGTGAATTACAAAGTAAATATAATTTCCCTACTGGAGTATTAAATATTTTATTAGAATACTCTATTAATCAAACAGGAAATAATTCAATACCACATATAAATTATATTGATAAGATAGCTAGTTCTTGGAGTGCACAAAAACTTTTAGGTGCAAAGGATGCAATTGATTTTGTACGAAATAATAGAAATTATAAGAAAAATATTGATACATCGAATAAAAAGATGTCTAAGCAACAAAAGAGCTATTCAAACAACAAAAAAGGAAACTATGCACCGTTTCCTGAGTATCTTCAAAATCGCCAAAGTAATTTTAATGTTACGAAGAAAAAAGAGGATCGTGTTGTAACTAAAGAAGATGAAGATGCATATAATAAAATGATGCAAGAATTGAATAATAAGAGGGATATGTAGTGAAAAAATTATCAAATATAGTCGCTAGCAATACTCAAGATTCATTTAAGAAATTTATATCGGAAAAAGTTTTAAATGACTCTGAAATTGTTAAGTTTATTCGTGACAATAATTTTACAAAAAATGATATAGAAAATAATCTTGAAAAGTTTTATCAATTTTATATTTCGAAAGATAAACTACTAAATATAGAACATAAGCCTAAGTTAATTTTTAGTAATGAAGAAGTTAATATATTATACGAAGAGACTGAAGAATACAAGCAAAAAGTAGCCAGTTTGAAAACTTCTAATAAGGTAAAGACAGAGTTTATACCAAAAAGAGTTTTAACATACACTTTTGAAAATTTATCTAGGAGTAGAGAAAAGGGAATTTTAGCGACAGAAATTATTAAAATTTGTAGAAATATATTAAATGGCCAATCTTCAAGAGGTGTATATGTATATGGACCAACAGGTACAGGAAAAACCTATTTAATGGGTTCTATATACAATTATTTTAAACAAAATGGAAAAGAACCAACTATCTTATATTATCCAGAATTTATTAGAAAGATAAAATCTAAAATAAGTGATAATAGTTATGATTTATATATAGATTTAGTGAGAGATGAAGAGATACTTATAATTGATGATATTGGTGCGGAAAATATTACTGAATTCATTCGTGACGAAGTATTAGGTCCAATTATTAATCATCGAGAAGCAGAAAAGTTACCTACATTCTTTTCATCTAATTTAAGTATAGATGACTTAAGTGAATTGTTATCTAATGGGCGAACAACAGTGGATAGAACAAAGGCATTAAGAATAGTTGAAAGAATACATTCTTTATGTTCATCACATTTCTTAGATGGTGAAAACGAGAGAGAATATTATAATTAAAATAAACCAAGTATTTATAAAATTTTATGTTTATAAATGCTTGGTTATTTTTTTGGTAAAAAATTCAAAAAAATTCATTTTTTTTTAGAAATTAGTGGAAAAAAGTGGGGAAATGTGGTAAATTATAAAAGTAAGGTGGTGAGAAGTAGTGTTTATTGGTCAATATAATAATAAAATGGATGCCAAAGGAAGGCTTAGTATTCCAATAAAGTTCAGAGATGAACTAGGTGAAAAATTTATTATTACAAGAGGTTTGGACTCTTGTTTATTTGGCTATTCACTACAAGAGTGGCAAAAGGTGGAAAGTAAGATAAAATCACTACCTATCACTAAGAAAAATGCTCGTACTTTCCAACGTTTCTTCTTTTCTGGAGCCACTGAAGTTGAAATAGATAAACAAGGGAGAATTAATATTCCAAACGCATTAATAGAACACGCTTTTTTAGATAAAGAGTGTGTTGTAAATGGTTTATCAAATAGAATAGAGATTTGGGATAAGAATCGCTGGGAAGATTTACTTGTTGAAAGTGAAGCTAGCGTAGAAGAAATAGCAGAAGAATTAGAAGATTTTGATTTTTAGGATGGATGAAAATGTTTAAACATTATAGTGTATTATTAAATGAAGCTGTAGAAGGCTTAAATATAAAAGAAGATGGTATTTATGTAGATTGTACCTTAGGAGGAGCAGGGCATAGCTTAGAGATTTTAAAACGTTTAAAAACTGGTAAACTATATGCTTTCGATCAAGACAATGTAGCATTAGAAAATGCCAAACAAAAATTAGCTGAGTACAGTGATAAAGTTGTCTTTATTAAATCTAACTTTGTTAATTTAAAAGAAAAATTAGCAGAGTATGGTGTTCATGAAGTTGATGGTGTATTATATGATTTAGGAGTATCATCACCTCAATTAGATACACCTGAAAGAGGTTTTAGTTATAATTATGATACTAAATTAGATATGAGAATGGATACTGATGCAAAAATCAGTGCCTATGAAGTAGTTAATGAATACAGTTATCATGATTTGGTTAAAATATTTTATCGTTACGGAGAAGAAAATTTTTCAAAACAAATTGCGAGAAATATTGAGAAAAAACGAGAACAAAAACCTATTGAAACTACTTTTGAATTAGTAGAAATTATTAAAGATTCCATCCCTGCTGCAAAAAGAAGAACTGGAGGACATCCAGCTAAAAGAGTATTCCAAGCTATTCGTATTGCGGTGAACAATGAATTATCAGTATTTGAAGATTCACTTGAACAAGCGATTGAAATTGTTAGTGTAGGAGGAAGAATATCTGTTATTACATTTCATTCTTTAGAAGATAGAATTTGTAAACAAATATTTAATTCATATGCAAAGACAAAAGATATTCCCAAAAATTTACCAATTATGCCAGAAGAAAGTTTGTCTAAATTAAAAGTAATTACAAGAAAACCTATATATCCTAGTGATATTGAATTAGAAGAAAATAATAGGTCTAGAAGTGCCAAATTAAGAGTGGCAGAAGTTCAGACAAAATAGAGGGGAGGAAAGTTTAAATGGCAACACTAAAGGTATATAGTAGAGAATACGGAGTAAGAAAAGTACAAGAAAAAGTTAAATTTAACTTTTTAGAAAAAACAGCATATGCAGTTTTTGTAGGAGTTATTTTACTTGCTAACGTAGTTATGTTAAACTATAAAGGAGAGATTTATTCACTACGAAGTGCTCAACAAAAAAATGATATTGTAATATCAGAAAAACAAAAAAATAACAATGAACAAAAAGTTATGATAAACAATCTGTCATCTTACGAAAGAGTTAAAAAAATTGCTGAGACAGTAGGAATGAAAACTCAAAAAGATAGTATAAAGGTAGTGAGATAATTGATAAAACTTTTTAAGAAAATATTAACTTTAAAGTTTTTGGAAGATAGAAGAAGTTTAGAAAGAAAAGATTATATCTCTCGAGAAAGAACAAAAATTGTATTTTTTCTAATTTTTGTTTTTTTCTTTGTATGGATATTAATCTTAAATATTGGACAAATGATGCTAATAGGGACTGTTAGGGGCCATAATTTGACAGAATTAGCAGATAAAAAATATAAAATTGACAGTAGTTTACAACCAAATCGTGGGAAAATCTTCGATAGAAATGGGAATATACTGGCAGATAATATTGAATCTTACAAGATAGTTGCAGTAGTATCAGATAAAGCAACTGAAGATGATACAAATCCACGTCATGTTATTGATGTAGATAAAACTGCAGATGAATTATCTAAATTTATCAAATTAGATAGAAGTAAAATAAAAGAAATACTTAATAAAAAAGGTGTATATCAAGTTGAATTTGGAACAGCTGGTAAAGATATTAGTGTTGAAGATAAGAAAAAAATAGAAGAGCTAAAACTTCCTGGAATAGAATTTATAGCAACGACAAAAAGATATTATCCTAATGGAAGTATGTTAGGAAACTTTTTAGGCTTCGCACAAAATTCACCTGATAGTGATTTAATTACCGGTCGATTAGGTGTTGAAAAAACATTTGATTACTATTTAAGAGGTAAGGAAGGTCATATTACTTATGCTAAAGACGCATGGGGGAAAGTAGTTTCTAATATACCTAAAGTAGAGATTAAACCTGTTGATGGTGCGGATATCTATTTAACTATTGATAAAAATATTCAAGGATTTATTGATAATACTTTGAAAGATATTCATGAAAAATATGAACCAGAAAGTGCATTTGCGATAGTAATTAGTCCTAAAACAGGAGAAATACTAGGCTTAGGACAAACTCCAGCATTTAATCCAAATACTCAAGAAAATCTTTCAAGCGCTTGGTCAAATATATTTTATAATTCAGCCTATGAACCTGGTTCAACTTTAAAAACTTTTACTATGTCAATAATGGTTGAAAATAAAATTTATAATCCAGAAGCCTACTATAGATCTGGTTCATACAAAGTAGATGATGCTACTATTTTTGACTGGAATAAAACTGGATGGGGAACAATAACTCAACGTCATGGATTCCAACAATCTTCAAATACATTGATGTTAACACTTTTAAATGAATTAGGGACTGAAAAACTAAAAAGTGGTTTAGAAAGTTTTGGATTTGGAAGAAGTACGAATTCACTTTATGGAAATGAAGCAACAGGAGATTTAGTATTTAATAACAAAGTATCTGCTTCGACTACTGTATTTGGTCAAGGTAGTACAGTTACGGCAATGCAGATGGTTCAAGCAGAGACGGCAATTTTGAATGATGGTCAAATGCTAGCACCGTATTTCTTACAGCGAGTTCATGATAAAACATTGAATAAAGATGTTAATATTGGAAAGAAAACAGTAGTTGGAAATCCAATATCAAAACAAACAGCAGATATAATGAAAGAAGAACTATACGGAGTTGTTAATGGATCTTGGGCACAAGGTGGTAAGCGATATGCCGTGGATAACTACAGTACGTCTGGTAAAACTGGAACCGCTGAGGTAGTAGATCCTAAGACAGGGACATATTATAAGAGTCCATTTAAAGTAATGCACTCATTTATCGGATATGCACCTAGTGAAGATCCACAGGTGATTTTATATGTAGGTATGAAATTACCAACGAAACAGCTAGGTGCTAGTAGTGCATACGGAGCCTCTGAGATTTTTAAACCGATAATGGAAAATACATTAAATTACTTAAATGTAAAAAAATCAAATGATAGTGATACTGTAAAAAGTTATCAAATGGAAAATGTTGTAGGCGAGAACGTTAATTCAACAGTACTAAAATTACAACAAAAAACCAAAAATATCATAACAATTGGCTCTGGTAATAATATTATTGGACAATATCCTTCGGCTGATAATGTAATAAAACAAGATGAAAGAGTATTTCTGTTAGTTTCGGATAATAATATAGTATTACCTAATTTCATAGGATGGTCTAAGATTGATGTCATAAATTATGCTAAATTAGCCGGCTTAGATATTGAAACTGAAGGGAATGGGTTTGCAAAACAACAATCAATTCCTGCGCAGAGATATATAAAAAAAGGGGACAAGATAAAAATAAAATTTAGTTAGGAGAACGAAATGAGTAATTCAGATACAGTATTTGCTATATCGTTATTATTGGTAGCATTTTTTCTGACAGTGCTAATGCTACCAAGATTAATCAAATATTTACATGTTCTAAAATTTGGACAAGCAATTAGAGAAGAAGGGCCACAAAGTCATATGCATAAAAAAGGTACACCAACAATGGGAGGGATATCTTTTATAGTTTCAATAGTAATTTCACTTATTATTGCAATGATCTTGGATAGTGGAAACATTCAATATTATATTTTATTCATTTATACAACTATCTCATTTTCAATTATTGGTTATATAGATGATATGCTTATCGTAGTTAAGAAGAAAAATGATGGACTTGCTCCAAGAAAAAAATTAATGTTACAAATACTATTTTCTGTAATATTTTATATCTTAGTTACATTTATTTATAAAGATATAAATTATATACATATCCCAGGATTAGATTATAATCTTAATATTTCATATTTATATCTGATCTTCTTAGTATTTTGGCAAACAGGATTTTCTAATGCGGTTAATTTAACTGATGGCTTAGATGGTCTAGCGACAAGTGTGACAATTATTACCACTAGTACATTTGCTTTATTAGCATATAAGGAAAATAATTTTCCTGTATTAGTTTTCTGTCTGACTATAGTTGGAGCACTTTTAGGATTTTTATTATTTAATAAAAATCCAGCAAAAATCTTTATGGGGGATACTGGATCTTTAGCTTTAGGTGGAATTTTAGCTGCGATTTCAGTAATCTTACATAAGGAGATAGCATTCTTATTTATAGGTTTAGTATATATACTTGAGACTTTATCTGTAATAATTCAGGTGGCTTACTTCAAAAAAACAGGAAAAAGAATTTTCAAAATGTCACCTTTACATCATCATTTCGAATTATCTGGGTATGGTGAAGTAAAAACTGTTTATATTTTTGTAATCATAGCTATGATATCATCTGCTATAGGTTACTTTATAGGGGTTATTTAAAATGATTAATTTAAAAGATAAAAAAATATTAGTGTTAGGATTTGCAAGAAGCGGTTATTCAACTGCAAAAATCTTAAACAAACTTGGATATGATGTTACTTTAAATGCATATGATGATTTAAGTACCGATGAAAAAGCAGCTGAGTTGAGGGAATTAGGAGTTAAAGTAATTGATGGAGGTCATCCATTAGAACTTTTAGAAAATATTGATTTAATAGTAAAAAATCCAGGAATTAAATATCAAATAGAATTTTTACAAAAAGCAATTGACAAGAAAATTGATATTATAACTGAAATTGAATTAGCAAATACATTGTTTAACATTGATATGGTAGCTATTACTGGAACAAACGGTAAAACAACTACTACACAGATGACATTCGATATTCTGAAAGCTGCAAATAAAGATGTATTTTTAGCTGGTAATATTGGATATCCTTCAATTGAAATCGCATATAACCATCCAAATTCATTATTAGTTACTGAAGTTTCATCATTTCAATTACAAGGAACAAAATATTTCAAACCATCGATAGCTGTAATTACTAATCTTGGTGTTGGGCATTTAGATTATCATGGTAGTGTTGAAAATTATCACGATGCTAAAAGAAATATTTATAAAAATCAAGATAGTAATGACATCTTAATTTTGAATATTAATGAAAAAGATAAATATGATATAGAAAAAATTAATTCTAAAGTGCTATTTTATGATACAAACGAAAATATAGAAGCAGATATCTATGTAAGAGATAATATGGTTGTTTTTGAGGGTGAGGAATTATTTGATATAACTAAACTCTCACTTCCAGGTATGCATAATGTGGAAAATGCAATTAATGCTGCTGTAATATCATTTATAAAAGGTGCTGATAAAGAATCAATTCAGAATGTTCTTTATGCTTTTAGTGGAGTAAA
Source organism: Gemella sp. 27098_8_155 (assembly GCF_041433725.1). Taxonomy (NCBI): domain Bacteria; kingdom Bacillati; phylum Bacillota; class Bacilli; order Caryophanales; family Gemellaceae; genus Gemella; species Gemella sp. 27098_8_155. Next base: position 21,974 of record NZ_JAPWCA010000019.1, on the reverse strand, counting down.
ACACAGATTACAGTTTGTAGGAGAACATAAAGGAGTAAAATTCTACAATGATTCAAAAGCTACAAATCCAGTTGCAACAACTAGAGCACTATCAGGATTTGAAAAAAATATAATACTTGTTTGTGGTGGACAAGATAGAGGAATAGATTTTAAAGAGTTAATTCCATATTTACCAAGAGTAAAATCTATGGTAGTAGTAGGTGAAAGTAAAGAGATATTATATAACTTAGCTATTGATAATAATGTTGATTGTCATAAAGCAATTAAAATTGATGATGCTACTATTTTAGCTAGTTCACTTGCAGAGAATGGTGATACAATATTATTATCACCAGCATGTGCATCGTGGGATCAATATAAGTGTTTTGAAGATCGTGGAGATGAATTTATAGCAACATTTAAGAAGATTATTCAAGAGGATTAAAAAACTATGAACAAGAAGAATAGGAAGTTACTTGAAAAAATGAACAAAGATAATCGTCGTAGTTCATTAGAAAAAATTAAAAGAAAAAAAAGGCGTGAAGTATTTTATATAGTAACTTTATTTTTAATTGTAATAGGAGTATTTGTGCTTTTATTTAGTAGTTATTTAAAATTAAAAACAATTGAAGTTGAAGGTAACAATCAAATTACTAAAGAAGAAATACTCGAGGCAGGGAACATTAACAATAATCTTCGAACATGGTCTATAAAAGATGATGAAATTCAAAATAATATAAAATCAAGATTTGATATATTTAAATCAGTAACAGTAAAATCTAAATTGCCTTCTTCTATAAAAGTGCAGGTAGAAGAGTATAGTTTTATTGCACAAAATAAAAAAGAAGATGGTAGTATAGAGATAATAATGGAAAATGGGAAACCATATTCTGGAAAAATAAGAAACAATTACAATTTACCTATTATAGAAAATTTCAATGATGATAGTAATAAGCTTGAAGAAGTTTACAAAAACTTAAATAAACTTAAACAGGAAGTACGATTACAAATATCTGAGATAATTAGTGATGAAAATGATAGACTAATTATTTACATGAAAGATGGTCAAAAAGTTAAAGCGTTAAGAGCCAGCTTTGCAGATAAGTTGAATTACTATGAAGAAATATCTAAATATATTGAAGATAAAAATAATACTACTTTAAACTTAATAAACGGTGCATATCTTGAAACACCAAAAACAGAAAAAGTAAGAAACGATAGTATTAAGAAATTACTTGCAAGACAGGGATTAAATGATGATGAGAAATCAAATAAAAATAATGAAAGTGTAGAAAAAGAAGAAAAACTACAACAAAGTAATAAATCTGAAAATTCTACTACAAATAGTCAAAGTAATTCTTCTAACAAGAACAATAATAGCAAACAACAATCAACACGTAATAAGAAAAATGAATAGTTATAAAAGCATCCTAATTTTTGTATTTTGGATGCTTTTTTTATTGAAAAATTATATAAAAGAAAAAAACTTATTCGTTATATTACAAATTGAAAATATTTTAATAAAATTTAATTTTTTTTGATGTTTTTCATATTTTTTTTTCTAATTTTATGTTATAATTTAGTATGTGTAAATAAAATATGTGTGTATTTACAATTTTATTATAATAACAAAGTTTAAAAGGAAGGAGTGTTTGACTTGAGTTCACAATTGTATACTTCAATAGATCTAGGATCATCTAGTATAAAAGTGATAATAGCAGATGTAGTATATGAAAAATTGAATATACTCGGTGTTGGTGTTGTAAAAACAACAGCTATTAAACGAGGGAACATTATTGATGTAGAATCTGCCTCTAGAGATATTCAAAAAGCAATAGATATTGCGAAAAGTGAAGCTAATAAGGACATAAGATCATTATATGTAGCAGTTCCAAGTATACACACTCATATTAAAAAAAGTGTAGCGGAAATTAAATTTGATACAAAACACGATATTGATGGTAGAGATATCGAAGAAGTAATTGAAGAAGCAAAAATACTACCATTACCACGAGAAAGAGAAGTGGTACAAGTAATTCCAGATTACTATCGTCTTGATGATATTGAAAATATTAGAAAACCAAAAGGAATGACTGTTCATAATTCATTTGAGGTAACAGGAAATAGAGTTTTGACATCTAAAACTCATCTTCACACAATATATAAAAGTATTGAAAATCTAAGATTAGATTGTAACGAGACATTCTGTACATCTCATTCATTAGGTGAATTACTATTAAATGATGAAGAAAAAGATTATGGATCAGTAATTATTGATATTGGAGCAGGACTTACGACTGTGAGTTATTTTGAAGATGGAATCCTTCAATTATCACAATCAATTGAGTTAGCAGGTGAAGATATTACACGTACAATATCAGATGTTTTAAATGTCCCATTAAAACGTGCAGAAGAGATAAAAGTTACTCAAGGGCATGCTTTTTACGACTTAGCATCACCACAAGTAATTATTGACTTAGATAATTTAGAACCAGATGAAGAACCATATACACAAAAAGAATTAGCAGATTACATTGAAGAAATTGTAGAAGAGATTATTTTACGTTCATTCGATGTATTAAGAAAAGCTGGTATAAATAGAGTAAAAGGTAACGTTGTGTTAACAGGTGGAACAACACTTATGCCTGGTGTTCTAGACTTAGCAAAAGATATGCTAAGAAAAATGAATGTAAGAATTGGTTCGCCAAAAATCATAGGAGCTAATTCACCAGAATTATCTGTTGTTGTAGGTACATTAACAAGTAGTTACAAAATTGAATCATTGTTTGGATATCAAGTAACTGATGAAGTACCGACAATAAAAAATACAAATTCAACATTTGAAAATGTTTCTGCAGTGGAAGAAATTACAGTAAATAATTCAAAAGTTGAAGCACCAGTGATAAGTGAAACTCATGAAGATGTTCATGAAGAAGAAACTTATTATGAAGAAGAGAAAAAAGAAGAAGAGAAAAACTTTTTCGATAAAATAACTAAAATGTATAATTCGTTTTTTGAATAATAATCAGGAGGAAATAAAGAATGTTTGAAGAATTTGATCAATCAGCAGTAATTAAAGTAGTAGGTGTTGGTGGCGGTGGTGGTAACGCCGTTGACCGAATGGTAGAAAGTGGAATTCAAAATGTTGAATTTATCGCAGTAAATACAGATGCTCAAGCTTTAAAACGCTCTAAAGCAGACGTAAGAATTCAAATCGGTGAAAAATTAACAAAAGGTCTTGGTGCAGGTGCTAACCCTGAAGTAGGGCGTAAAGCTGCTGAAGAAACTAAAGATAAAATTGAAGAAGCGCTAGAAGGAGCAGATATGGTATTCGTTACTTCTGGTATGGGTGGAGGAACTGGTACAGGTGCAGCTCCAATCGTAGCAAGTATTGCTAAAGAATTAGGTGCTTTAACTGTAGGTGTTGTTACTCGTCCATTCAACTTTGAAGGTAAAAAACGTCAAGTACAATCTACAGCTGGAATTAACTCACTTAAAGGTGCTGTAGATACACTTATCGTTATTCCTAACGATAGATTATTAGATATCGTAGATAAATCTACTCCAATGATGCAAGCTTTCGTTGAAGCTGATAATGTGTTACGTCAAGGGGTTCAAGGTATTTCTGATTTAATTAATGTTTCTGGTACAGTTAACCTTGACTTTGCTGATGTTAAAGCAATTATGGCTGATCAAGGTTCTGCATTAATGGGTATCGGGGTAGCTTCAGGTGAAAACAGAGCTATCGAAGCAGCTAAAAAAGCTATTTCATCTCCATTACTTGAAACATCAATCGTTGGAGCTAAAGGTGTGTTATTAAATATTACTGGTGGTCCATCATTAAGTTTATTTGAAGCTCAAGCTGCTGCAAGTATCGTTCAAGAAGCAAGTGATGACGAAGTGAACATGATTTTCGGTACAGTATTTAACGAAGAATTAGAAAAAACTGATGAAATCATCGTTACAGTAATCGCTACTGGATTTGAAGAGGATGGAGTAAGTGTTGAAAGAGATATCTTAGCACAACGTCCAGCTCAACCAGAAGCAAGTTCATTCACAAGTGGTTACGGTAAAAACGAAGTAGAACAAGAAATGTACCCACGTCCAAGAAGAAGAACAAGAAGAGAAATATAATAAAAAGAAAGAAAATCGGATAAATATCTGATTTTCTTTTTATATGCTTCATTTTAGAAATATATATTTTATAATATTTAATTAAAACATCCTGATAAATTTGTTTTTTATCAGGATATTTTTGAATTTTAATCTATTAAAATAAATTTTATATCGAAGTTAATTCCATGTTTTAAAGTGTTGTATATAAATGATTTATTAAGAGCTGTATTACAAAATTTTAGTAAATCATTTTCATCATAATCAGCATATAGATAATATGTAATGTTACAAAAATCTATTTTTGGTTCTTCGTCGTATCCTTTAACACCGATTAGAGAAAGTGGATTTTTTAAATTTAGATGTATTTTTCCTTCAAGTTCTTCAATATCAATATTAAGTTGTTTGCTTTGTGATACAATACTATGGGCTATTCCAGCTAAGATAGAAGCTGCAAAATAATTAATACTACTTTCATAATCAGCATTAATGTCAAAACTAATTTCACTAGATATATTTATACAATCATTATTAGTGTACATCTTAAATATATTACTAGATAAAATTCCTCTAAAAGTTAAATCATAATTTTTAGATTCATATAGATTACTCATATAGTTTCCTCAATGTAATTTTAGCTTCATTTAGGCGAGCTAATTTTTTATCAATTATCTCCATTGTACTTACCGGTCTATTTGCAAACGTAGCAAAACCACAGTCAGGATTTAACCAAATTCTTTCTTTAGGGATATATTGCATTACTTCTTCTACACGATTTAGGATATCTTCTAATGGTTCTATATCGTCTGTCCTTGGATTCATAACACCTAATCCTAGTATACAATTATCCCTTATTAAAGTACTACTGAATAATGAAGATATTTCCCCAGCACGAGGAGTAGAAAACTCTAATGTAAGTATATTAGGAAGAGTTTCTTCGAATAATGGAAGTAGAGGAGTATAAGGTCCAGTAAGTAGAATACTTTCATCACGACTCCAATTACCACGACAAACATGAAGAGAAACTAATATTTCTTTTTCTTTAGCATAATCAATTACAGATTTAATTAATTTAGTAGCAAATTTTAATTCTTCAGTAGGATCTTTTTTCTCAGATAATGCTGCACACATAAAAGATCTTGTCTTACCTTCAGAAAATACCACTTCGGTTAGTACAGGTTCATCAAATTGAATAACATCTATGCCCATTTTTGCTAATGAATCAATTTCTTCTTTTAATACTTTAATTATGTCTTCTCCTAGAGAATCTTTGCTATTGTAATATTGTTTTGATAGAGCAGGTAACCACATGGACCTAGTAATTAAATAGGGACCTGGTAATGTTGCTTTGATTTTCTTATCGGTTAATTTTTTTAATTCAATCATTTCATCAGCCACAAGAGGTTTATTATATTTTACTTTTCCTGTACAAATTGCATTTTTTATACTAATTGCAGGAACGTCTAATATTTCTAGTATTTGTTCAAAACCTTGTTTGTCCTCAATATAATCAAACATATCAGCCATACTCATCATTGTAACACCGTCCAAACGTTCAGCAATAAATGAAACATAATTGTCTCGATTTAGTTCACCGCTAGTAATTATATCAATAAAATTATTTTCTTGAAGTTCAACTACATATTTTGTTTCTTCATCTAGGATTTCTTGATATGTTTTTAAGTCGATATTTCCTTTATTTAATTTTCGTTTTGCGGTCAATAGTTTTTTACTACGAGGCATACTGCCAAGAAGAGAAACTAAGAAAGATGAATTAGTCATAATTATTCACCATGAAACTCTTTAAAAAAATCTAAATATTCATTGGCTTCAGTAAGTTGTTTAAACCCAGAAGTACGACCAGATACCCATTCTTTTAATCCTTCCATATCCATCATTTCTTTATGCTCAGGATTATTATAATCCATTTTGTGTAATACTTCTATAAATTTTTCAAAACGAGCTACGTCTAATTCTGGATGTCCTGAGAAGATACAGTGATCAAAGAAATCTGTTTTTGATAAAATTTTCACCTGATTTTTATCTAGAGTTCCATCTGCAATCCAAGCATTATAGTTTAAATCTAGCATCCACGTAGCAGCAACTTCATCATTTTTTAAAGCTATTGCTGAATCAAGTTCTCCACCGACATGGTCACCATGAAGTCCGACACCGATATCGAAACGTTTTTCTATATAATCTGTTTTAAATTCTAATCCATTTTTGTGAAGATGGTTAATAGGAATTAATCTTGCTTGTGGTGAATCAATTGCACCGAAACCTATTGTTTTATTTCTTAAGTCTTGAATAGAGTTAATATTGCTATTAGCTTTTACTACTAAATATGAACTACGATCGCGGTCAGTATCACGCATAGAACCATTTAACGCATTTCCGTTAGTGCGTAGATGAGTATCTAACCATGCTAAAGGAGAATTCCAAGCTACATCAATTTCTTTAGCTAATAAACCATCAACTTGACCGTTGTAATCTTTGTAATAAACTGGTTCAATAGGAAAGTCTTCATCCTCAAAAAATTTTGCAATAATTCCCCAAATTACAGTTACTTTTGGGTCATAGATTACAGCTCCAACTTTTAATTTTGACATAATATTATTCCTCTTTTCTTATTTGTATTTTTTAAATAAAGGGGAGTGACTCAAAAATCGTGATTTCTTAAGAAACAAGATTTTGTCGAGTCACCCCCGCACAGGTTATTAGATATCTAAAAAGGTTTTATAAAGCGAATTTAGATATCAATAAACCACTGCGTCTATTAGTTTCTATATGAACTTTGTTAAAATTTTATGACTTTTGGGTTAGCCACTTAAAAATTTGATTTCATTAGTAATTATTATGGTAATTGTTGCCCAGTAATTGCTTTTCCTAACCAAATTGTAAGTACGTCAACACTTGGTGCCATAATATGACTTGCGAAAGCATCTCTTAAGAAACGTTCCATATTTCCAACACGGTTATAAGCTTTACCACCACCAACACGCATACCAAGACGAGCTAATTCAATAGCAGCTTCACTAGCGAAAATTCTAGCTGATAAAATTTTTGCTAACATATCACTTTCTTTAGCTAAAAAACTACGAGCAGCTTCATTCGTTCCTAAAACAGCAGCATTTGTTTGACTGTAAATTTTTGCTAGATGAATTTGAACAGTTTCAATCTCACTTAATGATTTTCCATCAGGATATTTTCTATTAGTTGTATGAGCTACTGCTTCGTCTAAAATTGCTTCACATAGTCCACTATAAACAGCGGCAAGGCCTGTAATGAAGTAAGTGGCAACAATTGTGAATACTTGATCAACTCCTGATCCAGCTTCTCCGATTCGTAGTTCTTTGTCTAATTCAACATTGTTAATAGCCATTTGACAGGATACATTACCACGCATTCCAAGACCGTGCCATGTAGATTTTTTGAATTCTAGTCCTTTGCTTCCAAGTGGGAATACCCAGTTATCAATACCACCTTCAACATCAGAAGGAGTAAGTACTAAGTAGTAAGAAGCAAATTCAGCAGATGTTACCATACTTTTTAGTCCATTGAAAATCACTGAGTTATCTTTGAATTCAGTTTTCACATCAGAAATGTAGAAGTGAGTACCAGTACCTAATTCGCTGTAAGCAAGTGCCATAAATTTTTCATTTTCTACGATATCTTTACAGATTTTTGATTTAAGATTATCATCTGCATAAGATAATACACAATTTAATGCAACATTGTGCATCATATAGCATAAACCAACAGTAGCACTCGATTTAGCGAATGCACGACAAGCATCAGCATGTTCTTGCATATCTTTACCTAATCCGCCAAGTTCTGTAGGAATCATAAGTTTAAAGTATCCAGCTTTTCCTAATTCTTTAAATACTTCCTCTGGGAATCTTTCTTGTTCATCAATTTCTTTAGCAATAGGGTCAATATATTTTTTTGCAAATTCCCTAGCTTCGTTATAAAAAGTAGTCATAATAATGCCTCCTAATATTAATAGAATAGTATTTTCTAGAAAAAATTATATAGCTAAAGTGAAAATCTGTAAATGCTTTAACTTTTGATAAAACAAGACCTTTAATAAAATATTTTTATAAAAATAAATTATAATATTGTTCAAATTGGTGATGTAAAATATAACCATTTTAACAAAAATATTATATTTGAAAATATAAAATTAAATTTATTTAAATGATAACATCTATCAATTAAATAGACTTTATTGAAATTTTTTTCTGAAATTTTTTAAAAATAACAATAAAATTTCAGAAAATTATTTACAAAGTATAAATCTTTTAGTATAATCTATATTTATATACTTATAATATGATTTTAAGAAAGGATGAAGAGAATGACAGATTCTAAAATGGAAAGAAAATTACAGGCTCGTCATATCAGTATGATTGCCATAGGTGGATGTATAGGTACAGGATTATTTATGGCAAGTGGGGCAGTTGTAAGTAAAGCAGGTTCTTATGGAGCAGTTATTACTTATGCATTGATTGGAGTTATTATCTACTTTTTAATGGCTTCTATAGGAGAATTAGCAACGTTTTATCCCGTTTCTGGTTCATTTGGAGCTTATGCAACACGTTTTATTGATCCAGGTGTAGGTTTTGGAGTAGGTTGGTTATTCTGGATTCTGTGGATTTTAGTAGCAAGTGTTGATATTATCACATTATCAAAGATATTACATTATTGGGAATTCTTCAGACAATTTTCAACATTTTCAATTTGTATTGTATTTTTAGTATTATTATATTTATTAAACTTAGTTAGTGTTAAAGTTTTCGGAGAAGTTGAATATTGGATAACAATAATCAAAGTAATGACTGTTGTTGCATTCTTATTAGTTGGTGCTGCAATTATTTTTGGAGTTACTGGAAATAGTGAAGCTGGTATTCATACATTCATCCAAAATGGAGAAAAAACAAGTAGTGCAGGAGCTTTAGGTCTATTCGGGGTATTATCTACAGCAGCATTTTCATTTGGAGGAACTGAGGTAGTAGCTGTTACAGCTGGTGAATCACCAAATCCAAAAGAAACAATGCCTAAAGCAGTAAAACAAGTGTTCTGGAGAATTTTAATATTCTACATAGCTACGATGATAATTATATCTTCAATAGTTTCAGCGAATGATCCAAGATTATTAGATACAAACAATGTAACGGCTTCACCATTTACAATTGTTTTCCAAAATATTGGATTAGAAATAGCGGCAGTAATTATGAATGCTGTAATCTTAACATCAGTATTGTCAGCTGCAAACTCAGGTATGTATGTTTCAAGTAGACAATTATTCTCATTAAGTTCACATGATTACGGACCAAAAGTATTTAAGAAATTGAATAGTAATTCAATTCCTGTATTTGCTTTAACAGTATCTGCATTATTTATGGTCCTTTGTTTCATATTTGAAAAACTTAATCCAAGTGGTTACTACATGTTATTATCAATGGTAGGAATTATAGTAATGATTATTTGGATGGTATCATTAGTTTCGCAAATTCGTCTACGTAAGGCGATTTCTAAGCAAGGAAAAAAAGCTGAGGAAGTATTACCGTATACATCGAAAACTGGAGTTGTAGGTTCTTACATTGCATTACTATCATTTGCAACAATAATTATACTTCAATTAGTTTCAGACTATGCAACTGGTGGTTTTGTAAAAATGTCGTATAACTTAGTTTGTCCAGCGATTGGTGTACTGATGTATTTAACATTTAAAGTAGTTACAAAGAGAAAATTTGTAAAATTAGAAGAAATGGATATTCATCCATATAAAGAAAAATAATATTAATATTTACTCTCTCTATCTAAGGATTAAACAATGATAGAGAGAGTAATTTTTATGTGTTATATTTTTTATTGATTCGTAAAATGTGGTAAATGATTACGGTTTATGATAAAATTGTACATAAGAAACTTAATGGAGTTGATATTGTGAATATAGGAATTACGGGAAGTATTGCATGTGGAAAAAGTACAGTATCAAATTATCTGAGGGATAAAGGATATACTATAATTGATGCAGATAAATTAGGTCATACTGCACTAACTGATGATGAAGTGAGAGAAAAACTCGAGAAAAGTTTTGGTTTAAGGATTATTGAGAATAATGAGATAAGCCGTGAAAAACTAGGGAAATTAGTCTTTGGTAATGAGGAGAATTTAAAAATACTTAATAGTGTTGTGCATCCATATATAAGAAAACAAATTTTTCAATTACAAGAAATACATAGCGATGAACGACTAGTATTTTTAGATATAGCACTCTTGTTTGAAGCTGGCTTTGAAGATTTAGTCGAAAAGATAATAGTAGTTCATGTAGATGAAAAAATACAATTAAATAGATTGATGAATCGAAATTCTCTTTCTTCTGAAGGGGCTATGAATAGAATAAAAAGTCAAATGAGCTCAAAAGATAAATCAGAGCTTGGCAACTATGTAATTAATAATAGTAACACTAAAGAAGAAACATATAGACAAATTGATTTGATATTAGATGAGTTAGAGAGAGGAGTCATAAAAAATGACGAATGTATTAGAAATTAGTAATTTAGGTGGAGGGTATAATCGAAGAAAAATAATAGATAATGTTAATATCCAAATACCTAAGGGAAGCATAACAGCATTAATAGGTCTTAATGGAGCTGGTAAGAGTACAACAATTAAACATATTTTAGGTTTACTAAGACCTATGGAAGGTGAAATAAAAGTTAATGGAATAACAATTACTGGAAATAATGAAAAATATAGAAAAAGTATCAGTTATATACCAGAATCACCCGTTTTATATGAAGAGCTAACTTTAGAAGAACATATAAATCTTACAGCAATGGCGTATGGATTAGATATGGAAGATACATGGAAAAGAGCAGAAAAATTATTAGATTTATTTAAATTGAAAGATAAGAAAAAGTTCTTTCCTGTTCATTTTTCAAAAGGTATGAAGCAAAAAGTTATGATAATTTGTGCCTTTTTAGTAGAACCAAATTTATACATAATTGATGAACCTTTTTTAGGATTAGATCCTATTGCAATAAATGATTTAATTAACTTGATGTGTGAAAGAAGGGATACTGGAGCAAGTATTCTAATGTCTACGCATATTCTTGCAACAGCTGAGAAATACTGTGATAATTTTGTTATTATTCATGAAGGTAAAATTTTAGCAAATGGTAATTTAGAACAATTAAGAGCCGAATTTAATATGGCAGGTGCGTCTTTAGATGAAATATATCTATCATTAACAATGCGAGGAAATAATGAGTAATATTGAAAATATTTTTTCTGACAGACGAAAGAAAGAACAAGAATTAAAGTTAACCTATAGTAAGTACATTTTTAATTCGCACCTTATAATGTTTCTTATTATAGTTTTAGGAGCAGTGCTTATAAACTATTCGAAATGGCTAGTTATTGCAAGTAAGGTAGAGCTATATTCGGTGTTAATAGCAGCAACACTTGCCTTTAGTTATTATTTAGTAAGTTCTAAAATAAAAACACATATTAAAGAAGCTGATGCAGTATTTTTATTACCATTAGAAAAATATTATAGAAAAATTGGATTGAAAACTGTAATAAGCAGTACAATAGTTCATATAATTACTGTTATAATTTTCTATTTTGCTACAAAGCCAATTACTAATCTTATTGGTAATATAGATAGACTAAGTATTTTTATGTTATTAATAGTAATAATATGGAACAATTTATTAAAATATCTCCAAGTTATTCACTACAAAGAAGTTGTTTGGAGTAAACTACTACTTTTTGTTGTAATCTTTATGCAGTTGCTAGTAATATTTTTTGATGACATAGCTATTCGCATTATTTATTTAATAAGCATAATTGTATTAGTAGCATTTACTTACTATATTATGAAAAATGCTGGGAATAAACTAAATGCTAAAGATCAAGAAAAATATGTTGTGAACTGGAATCAAGCGGCAGATTATGACAAACATCGTATAGAAAGCTATTTGAAGTTTGTAAATATGTTTGTTGATGTTCCGTTAAGTGGTGTAAAAGTTGCTAGAAGAAAATATTTTGATATACTATTACCAAAGTTAACAAAAGATAATTTCAAAAAAGAAAATAGTTTTAAATATTATTACTATAGAGTATTTTTAAGACAAGAAAATACAGTCTATCTAGCGTTAAGACTAATGCTCTTAGCAGCTCTAGTTATTTTTAGTTTTAAAAATACATATGTTAGTGGTTTAGCAATAATATCATACAGTTATTTAACAATAATTCAGCTAGTTCCATTGTACAAGCAAATGAGTAATAATATTTGGTATAGTATTTTACCAGTAAGTGAAGATATAAAAATAAAAAGCTATAAACAATTATTAACTAGTGTCATGATAGTAACTACATTATTATTAGGGGTAGTATCTATATTATTAGCTAGTTTTGGCACAATGAATATTTTAGTAATAATTGGTTCAGTAGTTATAGCAAATATAATATCTAAAATATTTATTGGAAAAGTGAAGTAGAAGGACAGATTATGAAAAATATAGCAATAATAGGAGGAGATTTATCAGGAGTAAGTTGTGCTTACTTTCTTGATAAACTCTCAGGAGTAAACTCAAAAAAGTTTAATATTGATCTAATCGAGAAAGATTTAGAATTTGCAAATGACAGATTTGGAAAGTTTCAGTTTGGGCAAGAAATTTATGATAATGGATGGCATAATTCTATTAGTGAACAAGGTGTCTTGTTTTATTTAATGATAGAATTAGGTTTACATAGATATTTAATCAAAAGTGGGATGACGAAAAAGGTATTTTTTACAAAAGAGGGAATTAAATACTTACCGGAAAAAATGCTTTATGGACTTCCACTTGATAAGAGAGAATTGTTGCTATCTGATTTATTTACATTTAAAGAAAAGTTATCTATTTTATATAATATGTATAATACTTTAGAAGATGAAGACATTAAAGAGTTAACTGTAGAAGAGTTCTTTAGAGCTATAGTTAATGAAAAAATCTACGTTAAACTAATAGAACCACTATTGACAAGTTACTATGCTAGTGATATTTCTAAACAAAGTATGGTAAGCTTGATGCCAGAATTATCATTTTTAACGATTCAAAAAGAAGATATTAATAAAGTACTTGAAGAGATGTATGATAGAAATGTTATTGATAATATTACTGTAGGAGCAGAATATCGCTTGAAATTCACATTGAAATCATTTATAGAAACGCTAGAATCAAATTTTTCAGATAAAGTATTTCTAGAACTAAATAGAAAAGTAGAAAAAATAGAAAAAAGAGGTGATAAATATTTAGTTCATTCAAATGGCAGTATTTACTATTATGACTATATAATACTAACATTGAATCAAAAAAATTTCCTACCGTGGTTTAATGATGACGAGAAGATAATTGAATTTTATTCTGATATGAATTATGTTTCTAATATAGTAGTTACGCTTATTTATAAGAGAGATGATCTACACATAAATCGTGAAATTGGAGAAATAATTTTCCCAAAAGATGAAAGTGAATATGTTACGAAGCTAGAATACGTAAGTAATAAATGGATTGACATAAAAATGAGCGGAATTCAAATAGTAAGAGCATATATAAGTAGAGAAGAAGCGGTAAAAAAACTTATTGATAAAAGTGATAATGAAATTAAAGAAATTGTTGAAAAAGAACTAATTAAAGTTCATGGTGTAGTAGGAAATGTGAATAAGTACTATGTTAGTAAAATAAAAGATAACTACCGTTATTGTTGTAAAAATTATAATAAAAACATTAATGAATTCAATGAGTATATGAAAAAAGAATATTCGAATGTTTTTATTATAGGTAAATCAAAAAAAGGAACAACTTTAGAAAACACAGTATTAGAAGCTAAAGAAATAGCAAAAGAAATATTAGAAAGAATATAAAGAAGGGACGTACAAAGTACGAGGTTAATTAAGATGAAATTTAATACTAATAAATTAGAAGGTGTAACTGTAACACCAATATTTGAAGATGAAAATTACAATAATGAACTTTTAGAATATACAAAAGGGAAAAAATTATTTAAAGGAAAACTAAATGAAATATTTGTAAATTTACCATATAATGGAGAAAAAGAAATATTAATAGGATTAGGAAAACGTGATGAATTAAAAGAAGATCAAGTACGTGAGGTATTTTTTAAACTAGTTAAAGTATTAGCAAAAAATAAAGAGTTTGAAGTCCAAGTTACTTTACCAAAAGTAAAAAATATACTTACTAAGAATATAGTAAATGCAGCTGTAGAAGGAGCTTTACATGCAACTTATAAATTTGATAAGTATAAGTCTGATAGAAAAGATTTCCCAGAAATTACTATTAATTTAACTACTGAAGAACAGTTAGAAAATATAGAAGAAGTAGTTAGTGAAGCATGTGATATAATTGGTGGTGTATTTTTTGCTCGTGACTTAGTTAACGAAAGAGCAGAGTATCTATATCCTGAAACACTTGCTAATATTGCTAGCAAGGAATTAACAGCTTTAGGTGTTGAAGTAGAAGTATACGATGAAAAACAATGTGAAGAATTAGGACTAAAAGGACTGTTAGCTGTAGGTCGTGCTTCTGATAAAAAGCCAAGATTTATCGTTATGAAATATTTAAATAACCCAGAAGAAAGTGAAGTAGTTGGTTTAGTTGGTAAAGGTGTGACTTATGACACAGGTGGTTATTCAATTAAACAAACGGCAAATAGTATGGATATTATGCACTGTGACATGGGTGGAGCAGGGACAGTAATTGGAACTATGAAACTAATTGCTACAAGAAAATTAAAAACGAATGTTATTGCTATTGTAGGAGCTTGTGAAAATATGATCTCAGGAGGATCATATAAACCAGGTGATGTTATTTCAACTCTATCAGGGAAAACAGTAGAGGTAGCAAATACAGACGCTGAAGGTCGTATTACTCTTGCTGATTCAGTATATTACGCAACTGAAAAACTTAAAGTAAATAAAATTATAGATTTAGCAACACTTACTGGTGCATGTTTAGTTGCGTTAGCAGAATTCTACACAGGAGCAGTAACGAACAACCAAGAATTTTATAACGAACTAAATAAAGCTGCGAAAGAAGCTGGAGAAAGAGTATGGCAAATGCCAGCTGATGATAGTTTCAGAGAATTAAATAAATCTTCTGTAGCTGATGTGAAAAACACAGGAGGAAGACTTGGAGGAACAATAACTGCGGGATTATTCATAGAAAACTTCGTAGCGAACAATGTTCCGTGGATTCACCTAGATATAGCTGGAACAGCATATTTATCAAAAGCGGAAAAATATCTTCCAAAAGGTGCTACAGGAGTACATGTTAAAACATTATATAACTTATTAAATAAATAATTTTTAAAGAAAGGGAGTGACTCAAAAATCATGATTTCGTAGAAATTGATTTTGTCGAGTCACCCTCGCACAGGTTATTAGATATCTAAAAAGCTTTTATAAAGCGAATTTAGATATCAATAAACCACTGCGTTTATGAGTTTTCATATACACTTTGTAATGTTTTAAGTCTTTTGGGTCAGCCCTTTTCTTTTGAAAAAATTTTAAAAATATCAAAAATAATAATTTTTCACTTGACAAGTAATTATTAACGGTGTAAAATAATTAACAATAAAACAAAACCTTAGAAAAGAATAGTAATTTGGTAAAAAATTTTTAGCGAGCTAACGTTGGTGTGAGGTTAGTAATTTTTCTAGATGAACGCACTTTTTAGGCAATTATTAGATAATTGGTAACTCTGCCTTAAAGAGATTGAGTGGGTATACTAAATACCAAGAAAAGTGGCAACGCGGAATTGATTTCGTCTTTTTATAGTTTCTTAGGAAATTATAAAAAGACTTTTTTATTTATCTTCGTACCATAATACTGACCATGGACTGTATTTTTCTTAGTATTCATATACCAAAAAGAGTGGCACCGCGAAAATTCGTCTCTTTGTAGCTAGTATACTAGTTACAAAGAGATTTTTTATTTATAATTAGTTCTTTTCTAAAAAATATAATATAATAAAGAAAAAAGGAGACAAGACAATGAAAAAATTATTATTATTCATTACATCAATTATTACAGTAGTTACATTAACAGCATGCTCAAGTAGCAGTACAAAAAGTAAATTACAAGAAGTTAAAGAAAAAAATAAAATAGTACTAGGAGTATCACCTGACTATCCACCGTATGAATTTCTAACATCTGAAAATGGAGATAAAAAAGTAGTAGGTGCTGATATTTACTTAGCAGAACAAGTTTCTAAAAAATTAGGTGTTCAGGTTGAAATTCAACAAATGGCATTTGATTCATTAATTGCTGCTTTAAATGCAAACAAAATTGATATGGTAATCTCAGGTGTTAACCCAACTGAGGAAAGAAAAAAAGCAGTTGATTTCTCAGATGTTTATTACACAAGTAAAGGTATTTTTGTAGTAAATAAAGACAGCGAAGAAATTAAATCAGTAGCTGACCTTAAAAATAAAAAAATAGGTGTTCAAAAAGGTTCAACTTATGAAACTTATGCTAAAGAACAACTAAAAATGGATGATAAAAATATCCAAGCTTTAACTGACGTACCAAGCTTACTACAAGACTTAAAAAATAAAAAAATAGATGTAGTATTAATTCCAGATGATGTTGCAAAAATCGCTATGAATAAATATACTGATATTAAAATTAGTTCATTTACTGCAGATAACGATCCAGAAGCAACAGGTATGGCAATAGCATTCAAAAAAGGAAAAAATGATAGTAATAAAGAATTATTAGAACAAGTAAATGCAGTAATTAAAGAAATTCAAGATCAAAAAGCATTTGAAAAAGAACTTGATAAATATGCTAAAATTGCGGCACAAAGCGAATAAAAGAGAGGTATAAAATAGAATGTTTGATTTTCTTCCAAATTATTACACAACGTATTTAGAAGCTACGGTAACAACTTTAAAAGTTTCACTTATAGCTTTACTAGTAGGATTAATACTTGGTATTGTAATATGTTTAGCAAAAATTAGTACATTTAAAGTACTTAATATAATAGCAGCAGTTTATGTAGAAGTTATTAGAAATACTCCAATTTTAGTGCAAATTATGATTATTTACTTTGCATTACCGGAAATTGGGATTTCATTTACACCATTTATGTCAGCGATAATTGCTCTTTCAATTAACTCAGGAGCATATGTTAGTGAAATATTCCGTTCTGGAATTTTAGCAATCGATAAAGGTCAAATGGAAGCAGGTCGTTCATTAGGACTTAATTATTTCCAAACTATGAAATTAATTATTTTACCACAGGCTTTAAAAAATAGTTTACCAGCCTTAGGTAATGAGTTTATTTCATTAGTAAAAGAATCTTCAATAGTTTACTTTGTAGGGGTAGCGGATATCATGTTTACAGCAAACACTGTAAAAAATGCTACTTACCAAACATTCGGACCGTACTTAGTAGCAGCTGCAATATACTTTATTATTACATCAATATTATCATTATTAGTAAAACGTTTAGAGAAAAAATTAACGAAGTAGGTGGAAAAATTGTTATTACAAATAAAAGATTTACATAAAAAATTCGGAAAATTAGAAGTATTAAAAGGTGTAAATATCAACGTTGAAAAAGGGGAGAAAATTGCAATTCTAGGTTCAAGTGGAAGTGGAAAAAGTACAGCATTACGTTGTGTAAACTTATTAGAAACTCCAACGAGTGGACAAATTTTATACGATGGTGAAGATATCACTAAACAAAATATTAATAAATATAGAAAAAAAGTAGGAATGGTATTCCAAAACTTTAACCTATTCCCAAACATGAGTGTACTCGAAAATATTACACTTGCTCCAAAAACATTTGGTGATGACACTGCTGAAAATATTGAGAAAAAAGCAATTGAGTTATTAAAAAGAGTTGGTTTAGAAGATAAGAAAGATGTTTATCCAAATAGCCTTTCGGGTGGACAAAAACAACGTGTTGCAATTGCACGCGCCTTAGCTAACTCACCAGAAGTGTTACTATTTGATGAACCAACAAGTGCGTTAGATCCAGAGATGGTAAAAGAAGTACTTGATGTTATTAAGGAGTTATCAGAAGAAGGATTAACTATGTTAATAGTTACTCATGAGATGAACTTCGCAAAAGAAGTTGCTGATAAAGTAATATTTATGGATGGAGGAGTAGTTTTAGAAGAAGGAACTCCATCAGAAATATTTGATAATCCGAAAGAAGAAAGAACGAAAGAATTCTTCTCGAAAATATTATAATTTAGAAAATATCGCTAAGAGATTAAGAGCATTTCTTAGTGATATTTTTATATCTTAAATTGGAATATGTTAGTATCCAACTCTATGATAACGTTTCATTTTATGTTAACTATATGATATAATATTTATATATAGTTATTCTAAATTATTAAGGATAATTATTTTAAAGGAGGAGAAATTATGACTGTGTTAGAAAGTTTTACAAGTTGGAGCTTAATTCCTATAATCCTTATATTTTTTAATGTAAAAGTACCGGGAGAAAAACATTTTAAAATATGTACGGTATCATTAATATTTGTAATTTTTCTGAAATTTTTCTTTTTAGACTATCAAGATTTCCCAATTACAAAAATGATATATTTATTTTTAATGCTATATGCTTTACAATTATTATTAGAATGGGATAAATTACTAGAATTAATGGGAGTTATTCCTGAAAATGAAGAATAAAAATATAGTTCTTTAAACAAAATACTGTTTCTCTAAGTATTATGTTTAAAGAATTTTATTTTTTTTAAACTCGAATCATTAGGAGAATATAAAATAATAATGTTCGTTTTTTAATAAATGTAGTTTATGTAAACAAAAGAAAAGAGATAATTTTGAAACATTTATTCCGTTAATTATAATGATTGAGATATGAAAAATCAATAAAATGTGAACTTTACGTTTAAAAAAACTCTTGACATTTATTTTTAAAACATATATTATTATTTATGTGCTTCGGCATTAATAAAAACTAAGGAGAATTTTCTAAATATGTTAGAACGTCTTTTTAAATTAAGAGAAAATAATACGAATGCTAGAACTGAAGTTGTATCTGGTTTGATAACATTTTTCTCTATGAGTTATATTTTAGTAGTAAATCCAGCTGTTTTATCAGCAGCAGGTATTCCATTAGATAGAGTATTTACAGCTACTATCATTGCAATTTTAGTAGGTACTTTAATTATGGCATTAGCAGCGAACTATCCTATAGTAGTAGCACCAGGTATGGGAATTAACTCATATTTTGCAACATTAGCAGCTACATCAGGATATAATTATAAAACATTATTAGCAACATGTTTTATGGGAGCTGTAATTTTTGTAATTTTATCAGCAACTAAGTTTCGTGAGAGTTTAATTGATTCTATTCCGAATAATTTAAAATATGGTATTTCAGCTGCGATTGGTCTATTTATCGCATTTTTAGGACTGAAAAATTCAGCTTTAATTGTTGCAAATCCACATACAATCCTTTCACTAGGTGATTTAAAAAATCCAGTGGCGTATATGACAATTTTAGGTATATTTATTATTTTAGTGCTTCTAGCTCTAGAGATTAAAGGAGCAATATTTATTGGAATGGCAATTATTGCTATAATCTCTTACTTCACAGGAATGTTAAAAGTAGAAAAAGTATTTGGTATTCCTCACATGGATTTAAGTTTACTTTATAATCCTGCTACTGAAAGTATTAATGCTTTACAATTAGGCTTATATGGAATAGTATTTACATTCCTAATGGTTACACTATTTGATACTACAGGAACAATGGTAGCAGTAACTACTCAAGCAGGATTAGTAAAAAATGGTAGAATGGAAAGAGCAAAAGAAGCATTATTAGCTGATTCATTCGCGTCATTAGCTGCATCGTTATTTGGTAGTACACCAACGTCAGCTTATATTGAATCATCAGCAGGGGTAGCAAATGGAGGCCGTACAGGTCTTACTGCATTATCTACTAGTTTCTTTGTGGTTATATCAATTTTCTTATTCCCGCTTGCGAGTAGCTTAGCAGCAGTTCCAGCGATTACTTCTCCAGCGTTAATTATTATTGGATCATTTATGATGGAAAGTATTGCGAAGATAGAATGGAATGATATAACAGAAGCATTCCCATCATTTGTTACTATTATTGGTATTCCTTTAACAGGATCTATTAATGATGGTATCGCATTTGGATTTATATTCTATGTAGTATTAAAACTTTCTAAAAAACAATGGAAAGATATTCACCCATTAATGTATCTTTTTGCAGTATTATTTGTTATCCAACTTCTTTGGTTACATATATAATAAAAAACGGATTTGAAATTCAATTTCAAATCCGTTTTCAAATTTATACGTATTATTATCAGAAAACGTTATATTATTATTTAAAAAGTATTTGCCTTTTTTTAAAAGGTATAGTATTATAATAATACTATTAAAAATTAAGAAAGGAAATTATTTTATATGAAAAAAGGTTTATTAACCGGATTGTTATTATTTGGTATCTTTTTTGGTGCTGGAAACTTAATCTTTCCACCAGCGCTAGGAGTAAGTGCAGGAGGGAACTTTTGGCCAGCAATTTTAGGATTTGTTGTATCTGGAGTAGGTATAGCTATCGTTACACTTATTGTAGGAGCACTTAATCCGAATGGTTATGGGGCAGAAATGGATGAAAAAATTTCTCCACTATTCTCAACAACATACTTAGTTTTACTTTATTTATCAATTGGACCGCTTTTTGCGATTCCAAGAACTGCAGCTACTGCATTTGATATTGGTGTAGCTCCAGTTGTAGCTGAAAGTAAGTTACCATGGTTATTAATTTTTACGGTAATTTATTTCTTATGTGCGTTTTTATTAGCAGTAAACCCAACTAAGATTTTAAATAGTGTAGGAAAAGTTTTAACACCTATATTTGCTTTATTAATTGTAGTTTTAGTAATTCTTGGTGTATCTAAATTTAATTCAACAGGAGAAGCAGCTAAAACATATGCAACTAGTGGATTAGCATTCGGTACTGGATTTATCGAAGGTTATAACACTCTTGACGCTCTTGCTTCAGTAGCATTCTGTATCATTGCGATGAGTGCATTAAAACAATTAGGATTTAAAGATAAAAAGGAATTTTTATCTAGTGTATGGATTGCTGGTATTGTAACAGGAATAGGATTTAGTATTCTATATGTTGGACTTGGATTATTAGGTAATAGATTTGCAGTGCCTGCAGAAGTATTAGCTAATGCTAAAGTTAATAAAGGGGCATACGTACTTTCTGAATCAGCTCGTTTAATTTTTGGAACATATGGAAGTGTCTTCTTAGGAATTATGGTAATTCTTACATGTTTCACTACAACAGTAGGATTAATCGTTGCGACTTCAGAATTCTTTAATGAAAAATTCCCACAACTTTCATACAAAGTTTATGCTGTTATCTTCACAATTGTAGGTTTTGCAATTGCAAATGTAGGATTACAAAGTGTTATTCAATTCTCAGTACCAATGCTATTATTCTTATACCCAATAACAATAGCTTTAGTACTTATTGTTATTGTTAACAAATATGTTGCACTATCAAAATTAGGAATGCAACTAACTATGGCAGTAGTGACATTAATCTCTATTGTTTCTGTAATTGGAAGTCAATTAAAAGTTGCTTCATTCAGTAACTTAATCGCAAAACTTCCTTTAGCAGCACAAAGCTTAGAATGGTTAGTACCTGCACTAGTTTGTTTAGTAATTGCAGCGGTATTACCAAATAGACAAAAAGGTAAAGTTTACGACTTTAGTGAACTATAATTTTACGAATACTAAAAGCATTAGCTCGAAATCAAGAGCTAATGCTTTA
>NZ_JAPWCA010000018.1:0-34555 GCF_041433725.1 Gemella sp. 27098_8_155 | reverse complement strand
GGAGTGCAAGGACCACGTGGACCAAAAGGAGAAGACGGAAAAACTCCAGAAGTAACTGTAAAACCAGGTAAAGATGGTAACAGCTCTGATATCACATTCACTGTACCAGGAAAAGATTCTGTAACAGTAAATGTGAAAAATGGAGAAAATGGTTTAAACGGAAAAACTCCAAAAGTTGAGTTATTACGTGTTGAAGGACAAAATGGTAATCCATCACATACAATCGTTACATTCTATACTGATGAGAATGGTGATGGAAGATATACTCCAGGAACTGATGAACTTCTAGGATCAGAAATGATTAAAGATGGGGCAAAAGGAGCAGATGGACGTGATGGTAAATCACTAGTAGCTGTTAAGACTGGAACTGAAACAAAAGTTTATCAAGAAGACCCAGCTAACCCAGGACAACCATTAAACCCTGAAAAACCATTAGCAGTTATAAAAGATGGTCTAAATGGAGTATCACCAACAGTAACAGCTGTTCGTAAAGAAGATGGAAATAAAGGTGTAGAAATCACAATAGATAATCATGACGGTTCACAACCAACTAAAGTTCTTATCAATGATGGAGCTAAAGGTGAAGCAGGACAAGATGGAAACACACCTACTGTTACAACTCAACGTGGAGCAGATGGACGTAGCACGATTGTTACGTTTACTACACCAGGTAAAGATCCAGTATCATTCGTTGTTAAAGATGGTAAAGATGGACGTACACCACATATTGACTTAAATGCATTAGTGGATGCAGTGAGAAGAGGTGCAGGATTAGCTGTTAATCCACAACCTTCTGGAACATCAAGAAGTGCAAGAAGAGCAAGAAGTGTAGGAGAAAACCCAGATGAAGTAACTGCAACTACATTGGTTTCTTCTCCAGCACCAAGAAGTGCAAGAAGAGCGAGAAGTGTAGGGGATAACCCAGATGAGGGAACTCCATCAGCTCAACCAGTAGCTACAGACACAGCAGGTTCGCAACCAACTACTACAGATTCAACAGCTACACAACCAGAAACTACAGATTCACAACCAGTAGAGGGTACTCGTATTACAGCATACTATGATAATAATGGTAACGGTAAATACGATCCAGGTGTGGATGAATTAATTGGTACAAGTGATATCTTGAATGGTACAAATGGACGTAATGGTACAGATGGTGCAAACGGTGCGGCAGGTCATGATGGTCATGACGGACGTAATGGTGCTGAATTACTAAGTGGAGTTACTGCGCCAACTGCTAAAGATGGTAAAGATGGAGATACATTTATCGATGCTAATACAGGAGACGTTTATAAGAAAAATAACGGAACTTGGGATAAGATCGGTAACATCCGTGGACCTCAAGGAACTACTGGTGAAAAAGGTGAAAAAGGTGACAACGGTAAAGACGGACGTGCACCAAAAATTAAAGTAGAAGATATTACTTCACCTTCAAGATCTAGAAGAGCTACAGATGCAACTTCAACTCCAACTCGTAATGGTATCCGAGTTACAGTTTATGACGATGTTAATGACAACGGAGTATACGATGAAGGTATCGATAAAGTATTAAGTAGTAAAGATATTTATAATGGTATCGATGGACGTGATGGCTCAGCTCCAACTATTAATACAAAAGATAATGGAGATGGCACACACACTATCACAGTTCGAAATCCTGATGGTTCTGAATCAACTACAGTTGTAAAAGATGGTAAAAATGGAGAAAATGCTACTATTACAACTACAGAAAATCCAGACGGTAGCCATACAATTACAGTAACAAATCCAGGTGGACAACCTAAAGATATCGTTGTTAAAAACGGTAAAGATGGTAAGACTCCAAAAGTTGAAGTAACTGATAACAATGATGGGACTCACACAGTTAAAGTTACAGATGGAGATGGTAATGTTACTAATGCTATCATCAAAGATGGTAAAGACGGTAAAGCTGCTACAGCAACAACTACTAAAAATCCAGATGGAAGCCACACAGTAACAATCACAAACCCAGATGGAACTAAGAATGAATTTGTTGTTAAAAATGGTCGTGACGGAGTAGATGGACGTACTCCAACAGCATCTGTTCGTGATAATGGAGATGGAAGTCACACTATCGTTATTACAAACCCAGAAGGTGTTACAACTGAAACAACAGTACGTGATGGAAAATCACCAAAAGTAACAATAACTGACGAACAAAATGGAACTCACAAAATTACAGTTCTAAATGGTGATGGAACAACTACTGAAACAATCATTAAAGATGGAAAATCACCAGTAGCAACAGTAAGAGATAACCAAGATGGTACATACACTATCCGTGTAGAAAATGGAAATGGAACAGTTTCTGAAACAACAGTACGCGATGGTAAATCACCAACAGCTAAAGTAGTAGACAATGGAGATGGAACTCACACAGTTACAATCGTTAACTCTGATGGAACTACTACAACTACAACAGTACGTGATGGAAAATCACCAAAACTTGAAGTGATCGATAACAACAATGGTTCACATACTATTAAAGTTACAGGAGCAGACGGCAAAGAAACTAATACTACAATCTTTGACGGTAAATCACCAAAAGCTAATATCGTTGATAACGGAGATGGTACACACACATTAACAATCGTAGATTCTGATGGACGTGAATATAAATCTGTTATTAAAGATGGAAAAGACGGAAAAGATGGAGTATCACCAACTGTAACAGTTAAAAATAATAATGATGGAACTCACACAGTTACAATTACTAACCCAGACGGAAGTAAAACTGATATGGTTATCAAAGACGGAAAAGATGGTAAATCACCAAAAGTTTCTGTTGAAGATAACGGAGATGGAAGTCACACAATAACAATCATCAATTCTGACGGTTCTGTTACGAAAACAGTTGTTAAAGACGGAAAAGATGGACGTGACGGAAAAGATGGTAAAGATGGTAAAGACGGAAACTGTGGATGTAATGACAAACCAGTTCCTCCAGTAAATAATAATCCAGCTGGACCAACATTTGCAATGCCAGAACCACCAGTTCATGAATTACCAGAATTCAAAGGTGGAGTGCCAGGGATGCCAGAAGTACACGAAAAACCAGAATTTAATGGTGGAGTACCAGGAATGCCTGAGGTTACTGAAGTACCAGAATTAAAAGTACCAGAAGTACCAGTGCGACCAACTCCTGAAGTTCCAACTCAACCAACACCACAAGTTCCAACTCAACCAACTCCTGAAGTACCAGGTCAACCAGTACCGGAAAAACCAGTAACTCCAGAAAATGGAACTGTACCTCCAGTAACAGAAATGGTATCAGCAGTTAATGTAAATCAACCACAAGCTAACGCTCGTGTTGAAAGATTAGCTGAAACAGGTGAACAAGGTTATAATGCATCTATTTATCTAGGTGGAACTCTATTATTCACACTGTTCTTAGCAACAAGAAGAAAAGAAGACTAGAATTTTTTAAAGGATATTTCTAAAATAGATTTTAAAATATATAAATTAGAACTCAAGCGATAATTTCGTTTGAGTTCTTTTCTAATAATATCAGTAGTATAAAATTAGAACTTCAGGTCTTATAGTATGATAAATCTATTCTTGAATAATAGTATGTTAATGTTTTTATTTTCCTTTAAAAAAACTAAGAAATTTGATATAATAATAAAGATACCTATATAGTTAGAGTTGCTTTTAAGGGTATTATAAAAACGAAAAAGGAGTGTTAATTTGGATAATAACATTTCAGATTTATTGACAAAAGAAATTGCAAAAGCAATGTTAAATAGATTTTTCTTTAAAGAACCTAGTAATTTAAAAATATTTGCATATTCTGTAGGGTATATATTATTAATATTATTAGGAACACTACTAAATATTGAAATTGTTGCAGCATTTCTTTCTGTGTTTCCTCTTACATACGTACTTGGAGCTAAAGGATTGAAATTGTATCTTCCGTTGATTGCTTCAGGGGGGATAATATTAGCATTGTTGGGATCCCCAGTTATGATGTTTTGGTTTGGGATTCACATGGTTGCTGCATATATAATATATAAAACTATAGATTTACGTTTATCAAAGCTATTTTTAGTGGTAGCAATAGCGACAGTATTATTTTTAGGAATAGCTATATATGTATTTTTATCTATAAGATTAGGTAATATAACTATAGATAGTAAACAGATTTTGGAGTTTATTAATAACTATGTAAATTCAATGGTAGAGATGAATCAAAATGTGGATAAAAATTTAGTTTTAGAAAGTTTCTCAAGTATACAGAGAACATTTCCAGTAACTTTATATATAATATTATTTGTATATAGTTTAATAATAGTAAAATATACACTTTCTTTATTAGCTAGAGAATATGTGATTATTCCAGCTTTTCCAAAATTTAGTCGTATATCATTAAGTCCAAAAAGTGGATATATATACATTGGAGTTTCTTTAATCACATTATTATTTGAGATGGGATTAGATGAAAATAAATATAGTTTTTGGAATATATTATTTCAAAATATATCAGGTGTACTAGCATTAGCATTTATTCTAAATGGTTTATTTACAGCATATTTCTTTATCGAACAAAAAACTAAGAATAAGGCTACTATAGCAAAACCAATTACATTTGTTTTAATGTTAATCTTTAGTCCGATCTTTGAATTACTTGGTTTTATAGATAGTATATTCAAATTAAGAGAAGGTTATATTATTATGAAGAAGGGGGAATAGATATGAATGGAAAAAGAAAATATGAATTGATAATTTCAACTATTTTTCTAATAGGAGCAATACTTTGCGGAATATTTGATATTTTTAGTTTAGTTATTTATTTATTAATAGGTCTTTTAATCTTCGTATTCTATATTCTTCAGAAGAAAAAATCTTTAGAACAGATGGAAAGGTATATTAGTAAATTAACTAATAGAATAAAAGATTCATCAGAAAAAGGAATTAATAAGTTTCCTATCGGTATAATCGTAATAGATGAAAATAAGAATATTGAATGGGCTAATAACTTTATCTATAAAAATATTAAAGTTGAAGAGATAAAAGGTCTAAATATCTTAGAACTTATGCCGGAAATTTCAGAGTTATTTGATCTAGAAACTCCGGTAGACAATCAGTTTGAAATCTTTGGTAAATTTTATAAAGTAAATTATCAAAAAGATAGTGGTTATATTTACTTCTTTGATATTACAGAAAGTAAAGTTGTAATGCAAAGATTTAGAGATACAAGGCCTATTATTCTTAATTTAAGTCTTGATAATTATGAAGATGTTTATGATTCATTAGAAGATGAAGTAGCGAGTAGATTAGATGCTACTGTAGTTATTACTTTGACAGATTGGGCTAAGAAGAATAGTATTTATCTAAAAAGAATCGATGACGATAGATTTATCGGACTTTTAAATGTCAAAGATTTAAAGAAAATAGAAAAAGAAAAATTCCAGATTTTAGATACTATTAGGAATCTAAAAGAAGAATTTGATGCACCAATTACTTTGAGTATAGGTGTAGGTATGGGAACTGACTTCTTACCAGAATTAGGAGAACTTGCGAAGAGTTCACTTGATTTAGCTTTAGGGCGTGGTGGAGATCAGGTTGCTATGAAAGATGTTGATGGTACGATTAGATTTTACGGTGGTAAAACAAACCCACAAGAAAAACGTACTAGAATTAAGGCGCGTGTTGTGTCTAATGCGTTAGCTGATATTGTAAGTGATAGTGATAAAATAATCGTAATGGGGCATAAACGTCCTGACTTCGATGCTGTTGGAGCTTGTGTAGGTATTTATACATTTTCTAAAATAGTAGGTAAAGAATGTTACATTATTTTAAATGATAGTGACAGAGATGAAACGATTCAAAAAGTAATGTTTGAAATTGATAATTCGGATGAACAATTGTCAAAAGTGTTTGTCGATAGTGATGAAGCTTGGGAACTTATGACTCCTCAAACAACATTAATCGTTGTGGATACTTCTGATGCATCACGTGTTATTGATGCTGCGATACTATCTAAGGCTAATAGAAAAGTTATTATTGACCATCATAGACGTGGTGAGGATATAATTACTAATCCGCTGTTAACTTACATTGAACCTTATGCATCATCATCATCAGAGTTGATTGCAGAATTAATAGAGTATCAAACTAAGATAGAAAAAATCACTCCTATTGCAGCGACGATTATGCTTGGTGGAATAGTGGTAGATACTCAAAACTTCTCAATTAGAACTGGTTCTAGAACGTTTGATGCAGCTGCTTATTTACGAAGTAATGGAGCTGATCCAACGAGAGTAAAAACAATTCTAAAAGAACCTTTTGAGAACTTTATGAATAGGGTAGAAATTATTAATAACTCTATCCAAAAAACACCAGAAATTATCATGGCAAAAGCCCCTGAAGATAAATATTATACTAATGTAATGCTTGCTCAAAGTGCAGACTTACTTCTAACTCTTAAAGGAATTGAATGTAGTTTTGCTATAGGATATTTAGAAGAAGGTAAAGTTGGAATTTCAGCAAGATCACTAGGTAATATAAATGTTCAATTAATTATGGAGGAGCTTGGTGGTGGAGGTCATCTTGCCAACGCAGCAACTCAAATAGAGGGAATTAATTTAGATGAAGCTTTAGACCGACTAAATGATGCCATCGATAAAATATTATCATAAAATAAAAACATAGATAAAAGGAGAAATTGTAATGAAAGTTATATTTTTAGAAGACGTTAAAGGAAAAGGTAAAAAAGGAGATGTTAAGGAAATTGCTGATGGATATGCAAAATTCTTAATAACAAATAAAAAAGCTGTAGCAGCAACAAATGCTAATATGGCAACACTTAAAGGTCAACAAAAACGTGTTGAAAAAGATAAACAAGAAGAATTAGTTCAAGCTAACTTACTTGCTAAACAATTAGAAGGTCTTGAAGTGATAATTAAAGTTAAATCTGGAGAGGGTGGAAGATTATTTGGATCAGTATCTTCTAAACAAATTGTTGAAGAACTTAAGAAACAACATGACCTTAAAGTTGATAAGAAAAAAATCGACTTACCACACGGTATCCAATCTTTAGGATATACAAATGTTAAAATTAAACTACACAACCAAGTAGAAGGAACTATTAAAGTTCATGTGGTGGAGCAATAGTAAATAATTTGAAGGTGACAATATGAAATATCATATAGATTCTGTTGTAATGGCAGAACAATCGTTATTAGGGGCTCTGATGCAAGAGCCAGAGAAATTAATAGAAGTCAAAGCAACGGTTGATCCGGAAGACTTTTATGATGAACGAAATAAAGATATTTATAGTGCTATTTTACGTTTAGATGAAATGGGAATAATACCTGACACCACTACGATTTTTGAAGAAATAAATAATAGTGGGGCATTCAGAACAGTGGATGCCTCATTATATATAGTGGACTTGTATGATATTACTCCAAGTTCTCGTAATATTATGCACTATGCGAATTTAGTAAAAAGATACTCGATATATAGAGAAATCCGAGCAGCACTTTTAAGTAGTACTGAGGAAATGAATCAAGGTAATGCTGACATAGACTCTTTAACTGCTACATTATTTGATCAAGTTGAACGAGCAATGGAACGAGCGAAAACATCTCAGTTTAAAAATATGAAAGATGTTACAGATGAAGTTTTTAAAGAAATCTTAGCTCGTATGGCTGGAGAGGGTCAGAATGTAGCTGTACCTACAGGATATGGTGCATTAGATAAACTTGTAGGTTTTGGTAAAGGAGATTTAATTATCCTTGCAGCACGTCCTGCGATGGGGAAAACAGCATTTGCCCTTAATATTGCCCTTAATATCGCTGGGAAAAATCCTCGTTCAGAAGAAGAGAAGAGAACAGTTGCACTATTCTCATTAGAGATGGGTGCAGACCAACTTGTCTCTAGGATGATTTGTAGTGAAGGAATGATAGATTCTGAAAAAATTAAAAGAGGTGATTTAGATAATGATGATCTAATGAAACTTGAAACAGCTGTTCATTTCTTAAATCAAAAAAATGTCTTTATTGAAGATAGTGCTTTTATCAAAGTAAATGAAGTAAAAGCAAAATGTAAGTTATTAAAAGCAGAACATGGTCTAGATCTTGTTGTTATCGATTATCTTCAACTTCTTCAAGGAAGTAAGAGAACTGATAATAGGCAACAAGAGGTATCTGAGATTTCTCGTAGCTTAAAACAAATGGCTAGGGAACTAGAATGTCCTGTTATCGCATTATCTCAGCTATCTCGTAGTGTTGAATCTAGACAAGATAAACGACCTATGATGAGTGACCTTAGGGAATCTGGAAGTATTGAGCAAGATGCTGATATAGTTTCATTCTTATACCGTGGAGACTATTATAGAAGTGAAGATGCCGATGAGAATGAAGTTCAAGAAACAAGTGATGTTTCAACTATTGAAGTAATTATTGCTAAAAATAGGCATGGACAAACAGGGACTGCAGAACTTGCATTTATGAAACGATATAATAAATTCGTATCGAAAACTTATGCCGAATAGGAGGGAAAGTGATGACGAATAGAGATACTAATTCTCAGAACAATGAATTAAATAATGATTTAAATGGTTATTATGATCAAAATGGAAATTATATTCCTTATGGTTATTATGACGAGAATGGGAACTATATATCAAACGGGTATTATGATCAAGATGGAAACTTTATTCCGAATGGCTACTATGACCCAAATGGAAACTACATTTCAAATGGTTATTACGACCCAAATGGCAATTTTATTCAAAATGATGGAAATAATCAAAATAATAATGAATTTGCGCCTGCGGGTTACTATGATCAAAATGGATTTTTTATAGCAAATGGCTATTATGATCAAGACGGTAATTATGTAGAGAATAATCAATCTAACTTTAATCAAGATGTAAATGGTCAATATAATCAATTTACTAATGATAATCAGAATAATAATTTCCAAGGAAATGATAATTATTCTAATGTAAATCAAGAAAATACTGAGGAACAAAATAAGGAAACTAAAAAAGATAAATCTAAGAAAAAATCATCAAAACTTGGATTTATAGTTGCGTTTCTTTTAGTATGTGTTATTGCTGCGGGAGTTTATTATTTTAAATTCTACAAGAAAGATGATAAGGTAGTTCATCTGGATCAATATAAGGTTGAATTAGCAGCATATGGTACTAACAGACAAGGTAAGGTAAATGTTGATATAGTAGAAATCCCAGAAGTGAAAGATGCAGATGATAACATCAAGAAATTCTTGAAAAAACCTGAGATTAAATATACTCCTACAGAAAACTTAGAGAACGGAAGTAAAGTAGATGTAGAGATAACGCTTAATAAAGATGAAGCCCAGAAAAAAGGATTGAAAGTCAGCGGCACGTTTAAACGTACTCTAACTGTTACAGGATTATCTGAAGAAAAAACTGAGAAAAAAGAAGAAGCTAAAACTACAAGTACAGCTTATTGGAATAAAAACAAAGGTGACAAACTTTATCAATTTGTGAAAAGTTGGGAAAAATCTTTAAACCAAAGTTATAAAGAGTATACACCGAGTAACCAAGTGAATTTCCATGGATTAAAACTTCCTACTGAGACAGAAATGGCAGGGGATGCACGTTTAGTTCTAGAAGGTGATAAACTGATTAGTATGAAATGGTCACCTGAAGGAAATTATAAAGACGTTTATAATATAGTTGCTGTATTTTCAGATATTGATAAACCAGTGAATTCAGTTGCTCACTTATATTATTTCACTATTTTAAATGGTGAACCTATCGTGTTAATAACTGAACAAAATCAAGGGAATTCTAAGAAGTATGTTTACTTTAGAAAAACTGCTAATGTAGACTTGCAAAAAGGTTTTGAAAATATAGTTAAGAGTTCATAATAATAGGCTAGGGACAGATAGCGAAAGTGGTATTTGTCTCTGGCTTTTTACAAAAATATTATAATAAAGTTTTGGAGGAAAAAATATGAATTTTAAAAATAAAAGGTTGATATCAACAGTAATTGTTGTTGTCTTAGTAGTGTTTTCGCTAATTAAAGGTACTATAACATCAAGTAACAGTAATAAAAAAGATGAGTCAGAGTTAAATGGTTATTTAACAGAGTTTTTACAAGAGCAAAGTATTACGAAATTAACTCTTAAAAAAGGAGATAGTAGCCAAGTAATTCAAAAGATTTCTATTGAAGGTGAAATTAATTCTGAAATGACGAATACATATTCACGAGGATCTGTGTTAAATCAAATCAAAGAAGCTAAAAATAATCCTAATGTTAAAGCTATACTATTATCGGTAAACTCACCTGGTGGTGGAGTTTATGAAACTGCTGAATTATATAATGCTTTAAAAAATAGTGGTAAAGATGTTTATGTTTCAATGAAGAAAACAGCTGCTTCGGGTGGATATTATGTATCTACACCAGCTAAAAAAATCTTTGTGAATACTGAAACAACCACTGGTTCTTTAGGGGTAATCATGAGTTATGTATCTGCTCAAAAATTCTTAAATGATCATGGAATTAAACAAGAAACTGTTCGTTCAGGAGATCAAAAAGCAGTAGGTGGTTTAACTGAAGATTTACCAGAATCAACTAGAAAAATCTTACAAGAACAAAATAAAGAAGCATATGAGAGATTTGTAAAAGCTATAGCTGAAGGTAGACACTTAAGTGAAGATGAAGTTAAGAAACTTGCTGATGGAAGAACTTATACAGGTACACAAGCAGTAGCAAATAAACTAGCTGATAAAATTGGTACTGAAGATGAGCTTATTGATTTAATAAAAGAAGAAAAAGGATTATCTAATCCAACTGTAATTGAATTAAGAGCTGATAAAACTACAGAAAGTTTAATTTCTAGATTTGTTAAAGTTACAACAAAAAGTTTTATCTCTGAATTAAATAGTGAAGTGAATTCAAATAAAGTTGAACGTAGTTACTTAGGATAAGGAGGTTTTTTATATGAATAATGAATTAAATAATAATAGACCTTCATATGATCCTAATTTAAATGAAACTTCTGTAGAACTAGAAAATGATACGATACAAAATGAAGAATCTACTAGAGAACATGAAGATGCTAAAGAAACAGAAGAAAGAGTAGATAAAAAAGAAAAAGATCTTTCGTTGCCAACAACAATAGAAGATTATATGACTCTTTCAAAAAATTTCTATGCAGGCTTTTGGACGAGATTTGTTGCGTATTTAATCGATATGATTGTTATTTATGCAATAGCTAGTTTATTGAATACTTTTAGTTTTGGGCTTTTGAATAAGCAACTAGATTTTCCAATTTTAGGAGAAGAATCTCTGAGTTATGTTATCGTCATGTTTACTTACTTTATAGCTATGACTTATTTCTTCTCTCAAACTTTAGGTAAGATGATTATGAAGATAAAAGTAGAAACTAATAAAGGGGAAAAGTTAAGTTTAGCAGATGTAGTTTACCGTGAACTAGTTGGTAGACTATTAACGATATTTTTAGTGTATATCCCGTATCTAGCTGTTGCTTTTACTAATAAGAAAAAAGGACTTCATGACTATATTGCTGACACTGTAGTAGTCAAAGAAGATTTTTCTAAACTTCGTCGTCAGATGAATGAAAAATTAGAAAGTAAAAATTAATATTGTAAAAAGCTGTAGGTTTTAATAAATCTATAGCTTTAAATTTCAAATTAAATCCTAGAAAATCAGCTGGGGTTGACAAAAAGGTCCTAAAATTTGGCAAAGTTCATATAAGAACTCATAGACGCAGTGGTTTATTGATATCTAAATGCGCTTTAAAAAAGCTTTTTAGATATCTAATAAACTGTTCGGGGGTGACTCGACAAAATCGATTTCTACGAAATCACGATTTTTGAGTCACTCCCTATATCATAATGATAGCTGTTATTGATTATTTAGAATATTGTTGACAATAATTTTAGATGGTAGTATACTTAATTTATAACTAAGACTACAATTGTAGACGAATAAGAATATTTAAAAGATAGGTGTGATTAATATATGGTAAAAAATGAAACATATTTAATTGAAGGGATGAGCTGTGCTTCTTGTGCAGCACATATTGAAGAGAGTTTAGAACAAGTTGATAATTTATCAGATGTCAATGTAAACTTTGCAACAAGTAAACTTACTCTTTCTAGAGGAGAAGGAATAGATAGAAATGAAGTAGAAAAGATTGTAGAAAAATTGGGGTATAAGCTTACTTATGTTTCTAGTATTGAAGAGAGAACTTTCATATTAGAAGGAATGAGTTGTGCAACGTGCGCGAAAAATATAGAAGATACGATTTCATCTTTAGATGGAACAGAAAAAGCCATTGTAAATTTCGCTACAGAGAAGATGGTAGTAAAATTCGATAAAGAAAAATTAAGTGTAGCTGAGATTGAGAGAAAAGTAGAAGAAGCGGGCTATAAAGCAAGATTAGAAATAGATAATTCGGTAGATGACCAAGCTGAGAAAAAACAACAAGAAATAGATGGTATTTGGAAAAGATTTATT
The DNA here is from genome assembly GCF_041433725.1 of Gemella sp. 27098_8_155. Taxonomy (NCBI): domain Bacteria; kingdom Bacillati; phylum Bacillota; class Bacilli; order Caryophanales; family Gemellaceae; genus Gemella; species Gemella sp. 27098_8_155. The sequence continues at coordinate 22,049 of NZ_JAPWCA010000018.1, read as the reverse complement.
TATTCGGCTATATTTGCAGTACCTGTGTTGTATATAGCGATGGCTGAGATGGTGGGATTACCTATGTTGGAAAGTTTAAGTCCAATGGGAAATCCAAAATTATTTTCAACTGTACAGTTTATTCTGGTGTTACCTGTTTTATATTTTGGTAGAAAATTCTTTAGTGTAGGAATTAGAGCTATTTTTAGAAGAAAACCTAATATGGATTCTTTAGTAGCGTTAGGAGCAGGGGCAGCATTCTTATATAGTGTTTATTCAACCGTATTGGTATATTTAGGTGATGAACATGCAGCTATGAATTTGTACTATGAATCTGCAGCGGTAATCTTAACATTGATTACACTAGGTAAATACTTTGAAGGAGTATCGAAAAGTCGTACTACAAATGCTATTAGTAAGTTGGTCGGATTGGTACCAAAAACTGCTAATTTAATTATAGATGGTGAAGAACATGTTGTAGCAGTAGATGAAATATCTACAGATGATATACTACTTGTTCGTCCTGGTGAAAAAGTACCTCTTGATGGAGTCGTGATTGAAGGTCGTTCGACTGTAGATGAATCGATGTTAACAGGTGAAAGTATCCCTGTAGAAAAAGACATAAATAGTAAGGTTGTTGGAGCTAGTATCAATAAAACAGGTGTTTTCAAAATGAAAGTTACTAAAGTTGGTAAAGATACTACTTTATCACAGATTATTAAACTTGTTGAAGATGCTCAGAATTCTAAAGCACCGATAGCAAAACTTGCTGATAAAATTTCAGGAGTATTTGTTCCTATTGTTATTGTTTTAGCACTAATAGCTGGAATTTTATGGTACTTTGTTGGAGATGCATCTTGGAGTTTTTCTCTAAAAATTATTATCGCAGTGCTTGTTATTGCTTGTCCTTGTGCCTTAGGTTTAGCTACACCGACAGCTATAATGGTAGGTACAGGTAAGGGAGCTGAACACGGTATTTTAATAAAAAGTTCAGAAGCTTTGCAGTTAGCTAAAGAAGTTGATACTGTTGTTTTTGATAAAACTGGAACATTGACAGAAGGTAAAATTTCAGTAACTAATATAGTAACATTTAATAATTTATCTGAAGAAGTTCTATTGCAACTTGCAGCGAGTGTAGAATATCTTTCAGAACACCCGTTAGGTCTAGCTATAGTAGATGAAGCTAAAAATAGAAATTTGGAACTAGTAGAAGTTAAAGATTTTAGTTCGTTAACAGGATTAGGTATTTCATCAAAAGTTGATGGAAAGTCAGTACTTATCGGTAATAAGAAATTAATGGTGGAAAATAATATTTCTACAAAAGATTCAGTTGAAAAAGCAGAGAAATTTGCTTCAGAAGGAAAAACACCATTATTCATAGCTGTAGACTCTGAACTAGCTGGAATCATAGCTGTTGCCGATCAAATAAAAGCAAGTAGTTTAGAAACTGTTGAAAAATTACATAGCTTAGGGTTAGAGGTAGTTATGTTGACTGGTGACAATAAAAAAACTGCTGAGGTAATTGCAGAACAATTATCAATAGATAAAGTAGTGAGTGAAGTTCTACCAGAAGATAAAGCGAATGAAATCAAAAAACTCCAAGTTCAAGGTAAAAAGGTAGCAATGGTCGGTGATGGTATTAATGATGCACCAGCACTAGTACAAGCAGAAGTCGGAATAGCGGTAGGAACAGGAACGGATGTAGCAATCGATGCGGCAGATATAGTGTTGATGAAACCTGACTTAAATTCTGTTGTTAATGCTATAGTTTTAAGTAAAAAAACTATAACAAATATTAAAGAAAATCTATTTTGGGCATTCTTCTATAATGTTATAGGTATTCCTTTTGCGATGGGAGTATTCTATATATTCGGAGGACCTTTATTAAATCCAATGCTAGCAGGTGCTGCAATGAGTTTTAGTTCTATATCAGTAGTATTAAATGCTTTAAGATTAAAAAGAGTAAAATTAAATTAATAAAAAGAAAGAAGGATTAATCATGAAAAAAGAATATAGTATCGAAGGTGTAAAATGTGGTGGTTGTGTCGCTGCAGTTAAAGAAAAATTATCAAAATTAGATAATGTTGATAATATAGAAGTTAATATTCAAGAAAAAACTGTCGTAGTTGAAGGAGAAGTATCAAAAGAAGATCTCCAAGCTGCGTTAGAAGGTACAAATTATAAAATAGATTAGCAAAAAGTGGGATTGATTCGACAAATTTGATTTTTTTGACATCGTGATTTGGAGTCATTCCTAATAAAGAAACACCTTAGGATTAGTTTTAATCTAATTCTAAGGTGCTTTTTTATGTAAAGGAGTGTATCTGTATTTTTATTATTTATCGTATTCTAAATATCCGATTGCTATTGCTTTAGGTCCTGCGTGAGATCCAATTACAGGTGATACGATTTCTGTTTCTACTTCGATTTCTCCGAAAGTTTTTTTAATCGAAGATAATGCTTTTTCTAATAATTCATCATTTGTATAAAGAACAAATAAGCTCTTTGGATTTTTTTCTTTTATTTCTTCACACATTTTTGAAAGAACTTTATTCATTCCTCTATGTTTTCCACTTACTGAAAGTAGACCATCTTTAATAGTTATAATAGGAAGAATATTTAGTAGGTTTGACAAAACGAACTGAGCTTTCGTAAGTCTCCCACCTGCGTATAAATATTGCATAGTTTCTACTGTTACTAGAACATTGTGTTGCTGTGAAAGTTCTGCATATCTTTTTTCTATATTTTCAAATGTTAAACTTCCTTCTTCGAATTCTTTGATAATCTTCTCGATTGCTATTCCTACCATTCTTGCTATTTGAAGAGTATCTATTATTTTAATTTCAATCCCATCAATAAGTTCTTTAGCTTGTACAAAAGAAGAGTATGTTCCTGATAATTTAGAAGAAACGCTGAAAGCAACGATACGCTCAACACCTTGTTGCTTTAATTCTTCATAGACACTTAGTATTTTACCTACAGCTGGTTGGCTTGTGCTAGGTTTTTGTCCGTTATGTATCCTCTCGTAAAATTCATCAGGAGTAATAGTTACGTTATCCTCAAAAATTTCGTTGTCAAGACGAACCTCTACTGGGATAACTGTAATTGGATTGTTATTCGCAAAATTTCTATTAATTTGTAATGCTGAATCGCACACAAAAGCTGTTTTCATAAATTTTAACCTCATGTTTTATTTTATATTCAAAATTATTGTAGCTTTACTACGTTTTTATATAATACACTAAAAATAAAATTTTTTCAAATAAAAAGTGAAATAAAAAATTCACTTTTATATATAGATAATGCATTAAAAGTTGAATAAAATAACCAGTTAAGGTTTTAATAATGTTGAAATTAATTTAGAAAGTTACATGCTTTATCTCTAATTATATTTATATTTGTTGATGGAGATATTTTATAGCTATTTAAAGAATGATAAAAAGTACTACTAAACTTATAATAAAAATGAATACTTAGGCTAGATTAATTTATGTTATAATGATATTAATACAAATAGATAGAAATAGGAGGGATAAATATGATTTTAGAAAATATTTCAGGACCCCAGGACCTTAAAAAATTAACAATAGAAGAATTACATACTCTGGTCGATGAAACAAGAACGGTATTATTAGAAAAAATTAGTTCTCACGGAGGTCACAGTGGACCAAATTTAGGAATGGTAGAGATGACTGTTGCCTTACATAATGTATTCGATTCACCTGTAGATAAGATAATTTTTGATGTATCGCATCAAACTTATATTCATAAAATGCTAACAGGACGCCAAAAAGCATTTATAGATCCAAAACATTATGATGATGTTTCTGGATATACGAATCCAAAAGAAAGTGAGCATGATCTTTTTACTATTGGACATACCTCAACCTCATTATCGTTAGCAAGTGGGATTTTACATGCTAGAGATTTAAAGAATGAAAAAAGTAATGTTGTAGCGATTATTGGAGATGGCGCGCTATCTGGTGGAATGGCTTATGAAGGATTGAATACAATAGCTACACTTGGAACTAATGCAATAATTATTATAAATGATAATGATCAGTCGATTGCTAAAAATCCTAAAGGCGGTATATATACTGCATTAGAAAGTTTACGTGAAACTAAGGGGCAGGCGACAAACAATATTTTTAAAGCCTTGGGATATGACTATCATTATTTAGAAGATGGTAATAACTTAGAGGAGCTAATTTCACTGTTTAAAGAAGTAAAAGATATAGATCATCCAGTAGTATTACATATTTATACAGAAAAAGGGAAAGGTTTTGAACCTGCAGAACGAAATCATGAGAAATTCCATGCAGGAGGGCCGTTTAGTTTAGAAACAGGGGAGTATATTAAAAAAGGTGCTGTTACTTCAACGTACAATGGGATTACTTCTGAGTATTTAACTAAGAAATTAAAAGAAGATCCACTAGCTGTCGTTATCAATGCAGGGACGCCAGGAATAGTATTTAATAGAAAGCTAAGAGAGCAATTGGAAAGCCAATTTGTAGATGTAGGTATTGCGGAAGAACAAGCTGTAACGATGACAACGGGACTAGCGAAAAATGGAGCAAAACCAGTGTGGGCTGTATTATCAACGTTCTTACAGAGAACATATGACCAGCTTTCTCATGATATGGCATTAAACAATCAAGCAGGGGTAGTATTAGTATACAGTGCTTCTATAAATTCAATGAATGATGAAAGTCACTTAGGATTTTTTGATATTCCACTTATATCACATATACCAAACTTCGTATACTTAGCTCCTACTAATAAAGAAGAGCACTTAGCGATGTTAGAATGGGCAATTAACCAAAATGAGCATCCAGTTGCTATACGTGTTCCTGTGGGTAGTGTAATAGAAACCGGGAAAGAAGATAAAACAGATTATTCTATTTTAAATAAAAATAAAGTAGAAAAATTTGGAGAGCAAGTTGCAATATTTGGAGTAGGTAATTTTTATAACTTAGCAGAGGAAGCTTCTGAAAAATTGAAATCAGAACATAATATAGAGGCAACATTAGTAAATCCAAGATTTTTAACTGGTTTGGATAAAGAATTACTAAACTCTTTAAAAGAAAATCATAAATTGGTTGTAACTATTGAAGATGGTATAGTAGAAGGTGGATACGGTCAAACTGTAGCGAGCTATTTAGGGAATACAGAATTGAGAGTACAAAACTATGGAATAGATAAAAAATTCTATGATAGATATAATGTAGAAGAATTAATGAAAGAAAATGGCTTAACTATAGAAAATATAGTTAAAAATATTATAGAGAGTCTGTAATTAAAGGAGCATCCCTATATTTTAGGGATGTTTTTTTAATAATTAAACCGTATAGTGTAGAAATTATGAAGGGGTTGCTCCAAAAGTCCTAAAATTTAACAAAGTTCATATGAGAACTCATAGACACAGTGGTTTATTGATATTTAATAAATTAATGCGATAAGTGGCTCGACAAAATCGATTTCTTCGAAATCATGATTTTTGAGTTAGTCCCTATTTTCTAGAGGATTAAAGCGTTTTTCTTTTTTAAAGAAAATAACTGTATTAATTATTTTAAATGATATTAGTATAATAAAAATAGGTGGTGAAGCAAATGGAGATTTTTAATTATGATAATAGAAGTTTGAGGTTACTGAACATCTTAGAGTCTAGTTTTTCAGTTCAAGATCAATATATATTGGATGTATTGAAGGTAAGTTCAAAAACTATTAGTAATGAGATAAAATCTTTAAATGAATTATTTGAAGATTGTGCATATATAGAGAATAAAAATTCAAACTATAATCTTTATATTACAAAGTTAGAAGAATATTTGAAAAGAAAAAGGTCTATTTATGAAGCAAATATAAATTTTGATTCTAGTAAAGTAAGGTTAGTCTATATTTTCAAAAGATTAGTTTCGTCTAGTGAGAGTACTTTGATAGATGACTTAGCTTTTGAAATGATAGTTAGTAGAACTACTTTAAATACAGATCTGAAAAAACTGAATGAAATAATAAACAGCTATAATCTTGTTATAAAGGGAAAACCAAACACAGGTATAAAAGTAGTTGGATTAGAAAAAGATATTCGAATTTTTATTTTGGAAAATATCTATAACTATGTATATAAAGAGGATATTTTCGATAAAGAAGATAATACGTTTTTTGATAAAGTATTTGAACAATACAAAATAGATAAACAGGCAAAAGGAGAATTTTTCCGATATCTAACATTATCGTTAGATAGATTCGCTAATGGATTTTATCTAGAATTTGGTGAAAATCAGTACAAAGAATTATTAAGTAATTATGCACAACCTTTTATTAAAGAGATAAGTGATTACATAAAAACTAAATATAATATAAGCTTATCTGTTGATGAAATAAAATTTCTGGCAATTTGCTTTGCTACAATGAGAGTTCCTACAAAAATAAATAAAATAAGAGAAAATCTAAAATATACTGAAGAGTATACAAAACTTGTTCAGGAAATTTTAGAAACAGTTGTTTACGAGTATGGACTTGAATTTGATACTTCGGATATAATTGAAGAATTTATCTATCACATATACTTCTTAATGGAACGATTAAAATACGGTGTTAGATATAGCAACAATATGAAAGAGAAAATTAAAGAACAATATCCGGTATCATATAAAATTGCTAAAACTGCCAGTAAAGTAATTAACAATAAGTATAACTATATAGTTTCAGAAGATGAAATTAGTTATCTAGCAATATATTTTGAAACGTTATTGAAGAAAATAAAAGTTCAATCTGAAAATCTAAGCATCTTGTTGATAACTAATTCAGGACCAGCATATAGCAAACTTATGATAAATGAAATAGAAAGTATAATAGTAAATTCACAAGTATCAGCATACACCACTTTTGAAACAGTTGATTATAGTAAATTTAATATTATAATTTCTACTGAAGATATAAAGTTTGAAACAGAAATGCCGGTTATTTATCAAAATGAAATTTTAGATAAGATGTACTTGAAAAAAGAAATTAATTTTCTACAATATGTTAATAAAATGAATAATCCTAGTATTCGAGGAATGGAATCAGTATTGCTAAGCTCGATGAGAGAAGAGACATTTTTCAAATGCGATAGCAAAAAAACATACTCTGAAAACATTGCTATTATGATAGCTGATTTGATAAATCAAGAATTAGTTGATAAAAGTTTTTTAGAAAGAATCAGAGAAAGAGAAAAAAAATCGTCTATGATTTTTGAGGAAAATGTAGCATTTCCACATACGATAAATAAACTGGGAGATGATTTAATAATTGCTCTAGGGGTAAGTGAAAATGGATTTAAAGATAATAAAGACTTGAAATTGATTTTTATGGCGTGTGTACCTGAAGGAGAAAACAATGGGTTGATTTTAGCTAAAACCTATGATGAATTAATCTCTATTATTAAGAACGAAAAACTGATTATAGATATATCAAAAATAGAAAATTATGACTCATTAGTGAATTACTTTATAAAGAATACTAATCTATATAGATAGTAGAATAGGAGGATGTATGAATTTAATAGTTTTAGGAATACTATTTATTTTAGCGTTTATTTTACAGTATGCTCTAACTTATGTTCAGTTAAATAGCTTTAAACGAAGTTACAGTAAACTTAGAAGAATAGGAAGAGTAGTAATAGGAAGAAAAAAAGGGGCTGCACGTGCAGGAGCTATCGTAATGTTGGCTATCGATAAAAATGATAAAGTTATTACTGGAGAAGCTATGCAAGGAGTAACAGTACTTGCTAGATTTAAAAAACTTGAATACTTTAATGGTCTTAAAGTAGGGACTATAAGTAGAGAGGATTGTAGAGCGATAAAATTATCATCGTCTTTAACTAGTGCAGTACTCGATGGAGTTGTTAATTATAAAACAATTTCTGCTGGTGGACAGATTGAAATGGAACGAAGTCCATTTGAGAAATTAGCAAAAAAATTAAAATTAAATTAAATATTATAAGGAGGACAATATGGATTATATTGTTAAAATAGCTTCAGGCTTTACAGGTTTATTTGACGAAGGTGCAAAAACTTTCGTAAGTTGGGTTGGAGGAATCGTACCTAAAGTACTGTTACTTCTTGTTTTTATGAACGCCTTAGTTGCTTTTATTGGACCGCATAGAGTAGAGAAATTTGCTAAAGTGTGTTCTAAAAATGTGATTTTAGCTTATGGGATTTTACCTTTTATTTCGGCGTTTATGTTAGCGAATCCGATGGCATTGTCTATGGGGAAATTCTTACCAGAACGTATGAAACCTAGTTATTATGCATCAGCATCGTATCACTGTCATACAAATAGTGGTATATTCCCACATATCAATGTCGGAGAAATTTTTATTTACTTAGGTATTGCAAATGGTATTACTCAATTAGGATTAGATGTTACACCACTAGCGATTAGATATCTTCTTGTAGGATTAGTAATGAATTTCTTTGCTGGATGGGTTACAGATTTTACAACAAAAATTGTTATGAAACAACAAAAAATAGAATTAAGTAATGAGTTAAAAGCATAAGATAAGGAGAATTAATTATGACTTATGGAACAATAAAAATAGAAAAAGGTAGCGGTGGTTTTGGTGGACCTTTAGTAATTACTCCAAAACCAGGGAAAGATAAAATTTTATATATTACAGGAGGAGGAGCAGAGCCTGAAATCGTAGAAAAGATTGTAAAATTAACAGGAGCTACTGCAGTAAATGGATTTAAAACATCAGTGCCAGATGAAGAAATTTTCTTAGCAATTATTGACTGCGGCGGAACATTACGTTGCGGTATTTACCCACAAAAAAGAATTCCAACAGTTAACATTATGCCGGTAGGACCAAGTGGACCACTTGCAAAGTTTATTAAAGAAGATATCTATGTTTCTGCAGTAGGATTAGATCAAATCTCTTCAGCTGAAGGTAGCGAAGAAGTAGTAGTTGAGAAAATTCAAGAAGAGCCAAAACGTGAATTTAAATACAGTGCAGATAAAAAAGTTTCTCAAAGTTTAGCGGAAAATTCAAAATCATCTGTTATTCAGAAAATTGGTATGGGTGCTGGTAAAGTAGTTCACACACTATATCAAGCTGCAAGAGATGCGGTTCAATCGATGATAACAACAATTTTACCATTTATGGCATTTGTTGCGATGTTAATAGGGGTTATCCAAGGATCAGGATTTGGTAACTGGTTTGCTAAATTATTAACTCCGCTAGCAGGGAACATCTTTGGATTAGTAGCTTTAGGATTTGTATGTTCTATTCCATTATTATCAGCGTTACTTGGCCCTGGTGCAGTAATTGCACAAATTATCGGTACATTAATTGGGGTTGAAATCGGAAAAGGAACTATTCCTCCACAATTAGCATTACCTGCATTATTCGCAATCAACACACAATGTGCTTGTGACTTTATCCCAGTTGGTTTAGGTCTTGCAGAAGCTGAACCAGAAACAGTAGAAGTGGGGGTAGTGTCAGTACTTTACTCAAGATTTATTATTGGGGTACCAAGGGTTATCGTAGCTTGGTTAGCAAGCTTTGGAATGTACTAATTATATATATTTAATAGGAAGCGGTTATCGCTTCCTACATAAACGACAAAGTCGGCCGTAAAAAATGAAATAAAAGATTAATAAAGGAAGAATGAGTATGATAATTTATGAAAATACAGTAAAAAGTAAAGGTAGTCTTGTAGGTGAATTTGGGGATGGTATGTTTATCCTTTTTGGAGATAATGCACCCGATATGTTAAAAGATTATTGCTATGGAGTTGATGTAGTACCTACTAATGAAACTATAGAAGTTGGTCAAACGTTAATGGTAGATGAAGAAGAATTTGAAATTCTTGGTGTTGGTGATGTAGCAGAGAAAAATTTAGTAGATTTAGGGCACTTAACAGTTCATTTTTCAGGAGATTTAGATAGTTTGCTTCCCGGTGCAATTGTGGTAGAAAACAAAAGTTGTCCTAAGATTGATATAAATACAAAAATTACAATAAAAAAATAATGTAAGGAGAAAAAATCATGAGTTGGTTAAATTTAGAAGGAAAAACAGTAGTAGTAACAGGTGGAGCATCAGGAATTGGTGCGGCGGTAGTTGATGAGTTCTTAAATCAAGGATGTAATGTTGTAGTAAGTGACCTTACAGAAAAAGAATCTGATAACGATAAATTGCTATATGTAAAATGTGATGTTACTAATAGAAGTAATGTTAAAGAAGTTGTGGCTAAAACTGTAGAAAAATTTGGAACAATTGATATTCTCGTAAATAATGCAGGGATTAATATTCCTCGTTTATTAGTGGATAAAAATGCCCCTGAAGGAAAATATGAGTTTAGTGACGAAGTATATGATAAGATTATGGATATTAATGTAAAAGGTTTATTTATTTTCTCTCAAGAAGTTGGACGTATACTAGTTGCTAAAGGTAGTGGTGTAATAGTAAATATGTCTTCAGAATCTGGATTAGAAGGATCAGAAGGACAAAGTATTTATGCAGCAAGTAAAAATGCTGTAAACTCACTTACACGTTCTTGGGCAAAAGAACTAGGTAAATTAGGAGTTAGAGTAGTAGGTGTAGCTCCAGGTATATTAGAAGCGACTGGACTTAGAACATTAGCTTACGAAGAAGCGTTAGCCTACACTCGTGGAGTAACAGTAGAACAAATTCGTGCGGGGTATACAAGTACAAAAACGACCCCACTAGGAAGAGATGGAAAATTATCAGAAGTTGCGGATTTAGTTGCATATATTGCAAGTGATAGAGCAAGTTATGTTCATGGTGTTACGTATAATGTAGCGGGTGGAAAAACAAGAGGTTAATAGATGAAATAGGGGAGATTCCCCTATTTTTTGTAATTTGTGATTTTTTATTATTTCTATTATAATGATTGTAAAGAACAAAAAATGAGGTTGATAATATGAATATAAAAGCTGTGTTATTTGATATGGATGGACTAATGGTTGATACGGAAAGCTTAGCAACTGAAGCATTTATTCATAGTGCCAAAAAGCAAGGATATGATATGACAAAAGAAGAAACACTTTTGGTATTGGGATTTACTACGAAAAGTATTTATGAGTTTTGGGAGAATTATTTCAAAAATTCTGATGTTAGTGGAAAACAACTAGTAGATGATCATTATAAATATATAGAAAATATTTTATTTACTACAGGGCCAAGGAAAATGCCATATATCGAAGAGTTATTAAAATATTTGAAAGAAAGTAATTATAAAGTTGCTGTTGCTTCTTCATCAAATATGGATCATATAATTAACAATATGGAAAAAACAGGATTGAAGAAATATATAGATGAGTTTGCTAGTGGAGCTGAGGTTGAAAATGGTAAGCCAGCACCAGATATATTCTTATTGGCTGCAGAACGTCTAGGAGTTAAACCAGAAAACTGTTTAGTTTTAGAAGATTCAAAAGCTGGAGTAATAGCGGGGAGTTCTGCAGGAGCTAAAGTTATTATGGTTCCTGATATGTTTAGTCCAGATGAAGAGTGTAAAGGAAGAACTTATAGAATTGTTGGGAATCTAGGAGAGGTTATAAGTGTTTTAGAGGAGAAAAATAATGAAAATTTTAATAGATAGTGCAGATGTAGAAAAAATTAAAGAAATATCAAAATATAGAGAGATAACAGGGATAACGACTAATCCAACAATATTATCAAAAGTAGAAGGGGATATTAAAAATATTTTAAAAGAATTAAAGGAATTTACTTATGGCAAATATGAAATTCATATACAAACAACAGAAAGTGAAGTTGAAGGAATATTAAGTGAAGCAAGAGTACTACGAAAGTTTTTTGGAGAAACATTTTATATAAAAATTCCTGTAACAAAGGCTGGTTTAGAAGCTATTAAACTTTGTTCAAGAGAAGGGATTAAGGTCACTGCTACAGCAATTCTAAGTCCTATGCAAGCATTGGCAGCAGCTATGAATGGAGCAAGTTATGTAGCGCCGTATGTAAATAGAATGGAAAATGTCGGGCAAGACGCAACAGAAACAATTTCTGTAATAAGTGATTTATTAATAGATTATCCTACAGAGATTTTGGCTGCAAGTTTTAAAAATATAAAACAGATTCAAGAAGTCTTGCTTCAAGGAGCTGAAGCGGCAACTATATCTCCTGAATTAATAGAAACAAGCGTTTGGCATCCTTATACAGATAAGTCTGTTATAGATTTTGGAATTGATTGGAAAAATAAGTTTGGTGATAAAAAAATTATTGATATGATATAATAATTAATAAGAATAAAATATGTTTTAAATTGGAGATTAGTATGGATAACATAAATAATGTAGAAGAAATGACAGATAAACAGTTTATGGAGTATAAAGAAACTCTTCTAAAGTTAGTTTTAGAAAAGCTAGAGAGTAGTGAGACTCTAGAAGAAGCAAAAAATAAAATAGAAAAGTTAATAAAATAATGTTTAAAATCAACTCAATGAATAACTAAAAATACTAAGTTATTAAGCTTAGTAGTGGAGTTATAATAATATTGAGTTGATTTTAATATAAGGAGAATAAAATGATTGGTCTTGTTTTTGATGTTGATGATACTTTATATGAACAGATAGTTCCATTTGAAAATGCGTTTAGGAGTTTGTTCGATATAGATATTGATATGGAGAAATTTTATCTTTTGAGTAGATATTATAGTGATGTGAAATTTGAAGCTTCTAGAAATGGTGAGATGACTATGGATGAGTATCATATTTATCGAATCCAAGAAGCAGCAAAAGATTTAGGTATATACCTAGCAGATGAACAGGCCCTTAGTATGCAAAAGGAATATAAGAAAAATCAACAAAAACTAAAAATCTCTGATACAACGATAAGTATTTTAGAACTAGCTAAAAAGAATAATGTGAAGTTAGGAGTAATAACTAATGGTCCTAGCGAGCATCAATGGGCGAAAGTAGATGCTTTAGGTGTTGAAAAATGGATTCCTAGAGAAAATATTATTGTTTCAGGTGATTTAGGAATAAACAAGCCTGATAAAAGAATTTTTGAAGTCATGCAGGAAAAGTTACAACTAGGAGTTGAATCTTTATATTACATTGGTGATTCTTTAGAAAATGATATAGTTGGAGCAAATAATGCAGGATGGAAATCGATTTGGATAAATCGTTACAATAAAGAATATCTGCCAGGTACTGAAATCTATAAAGAAGTTCAAAACAATTATGAATTGTTTGAAATTATTAAAGAAATAATTGAAAAATAAGACAAAAGTATTTTAGGATACAGTTTTTTATGGTAAAATTAATTATATATATTCAATAAAATATTTATTTTAGATATTGAATAATAATAGTCTTGTATACAGGAGGAAAAGATATGAAATTAGTATTTTTTAATTTAAGAGAAGATGAAAAGAGTGCTTTAGAAAGTTGGAGAAATGCTCATCCTGAAGTTGAAATTGACGTTTATACAGAAGAACTTTCATCTGCTAATAAACACTTATTAGAAGGGAAGCAAGGTGTAGTTTTAGCGCAAAATAAACCTTTTGAGAGCGATGTATATGAATATGCTCACGAACAAGGTATTAAAGTCTTTGCGACTCGTTCTGCAGGATTTGATATTTATGATTTAGAGTTAATGAATAAATATGGTATTAAAATGACAAACGTACCGTCATATTCACCTAATGCAATTGCTGAGCATGTACTTACAACAGCACTTAGAATTAGTAGAAACACTAACAAAATCCAACGTAATTTAGAAAGACATAATTTCTCTTGGAATCCAGGGATTTTATCTCGTGAACTTAGAACTTTAACAGTAGGAGTTATCGGTACTGGAAGAATCGGGACTCAAGCTGCTAGATTATTTAATGGTTTAGGATCTAAAGTTCTAGGATATGATGTTTATCAAAATGAAGCGGCAAAAGAAGTTTTAACTTATGTTGAGAATTTGGATGATTTAATTGCAAATTCTGATGTAATAACTATTCATATGCCAGCTATTAAAGAATATAACCACATGGTGAATGATGAGTTTATCTCTAAAATGAAAGATAACTCGATTTTATTAAATGCTGCTCGTGGTATGCTAGTTGATACTAAAGCTGTGTTACGTGCTTTAGATAGTGGAAAACTTCTTGGAGCAGGATTAGATGTATATGAAAATGAAAGCAAATATGTTCCTAAAAACTTTGAAGGAAAAGAATTCGATGATGAATTATTACAAACTCTAATTGATCGCGATGATGTAATTTACACACCACATACAGCATTTTATACAGAAACTGCAATTCAGAACCTTGTAGATGGTGGACTAGAAGCGGCTGTAGATGTAATTTCTACTGGTACATCAGCGAATGCTGTAAATTAATTTAATAACTGATATTATAAAGACTTAGTTTTGTTAAATGCAAAAGTAAGTCTTTTTGTGTTGTTAAATATATAAAGTTGTATTATAACTGTAGAAGAGAGAGTAAGAGGTGATTATTTTGATAATACATCTTGAAAAAATTATTTTTAATACGTTGAATATTTATTGTTATATTTCTTTATTTAAGAATTGTATTTATTTGTTTTTTTTGTTTAAAATATATATGGCTAATTCAATAAATACTTGAAAATAGATTATGCTTTTAAATGTTTCAATTTAATGACAATAACGTATTCTATATATGAAAGTATTGAATATCTAAAGGATTAGAGATATAATATAATGTATATTAATAATATCGTAAATATAAGAATAAAATGAAGGAGAAAAGAGATGTTATTTAATCGACAAGGGCTACAACAAAAAAATTGGAGAATGGTCAAAAAAGGAAAACACATACTTTTTGGTTGTTCGTTATTCTTTGTTGTTGGGGGTGTAAGTGTTAATGGCCCGCAAGTGACATATGCAAGTGAGATTAATAGCTCAGAATTATCTGTTAAGCAAGATAATATAAGTAACAAAAATACGGCAGTTAGCACTTCGGAATTAAACAATGAGAAACAAACGAAAAGTTTAAACAACACAACATTAGAAAAAAATACTTTAAGCGAAAGCAAAGAGGAAATTATCCCGAAAAAGGAAGCTAATAAGGAAGAGCTAAAGAATTTAGTTGATAAGATTAAGAAAGCAGACATCAGTGGAAAAACTGAAAAATCTGTAAAAGAACTTAATCTTGTTTTGTCACGTGCAGAAAAAGTACTAGATAACAAAGAAGTAATTCAAGAAGAAATTGATAATGAAATAAAAACTCTTAAAGAAGTTTTTGAAAAATTAGAAGATAAACCTAGGGAAGATAAGAAATCAGAAGTTAAAGAAAAAGTTGAATCTAAAAAAGATGAAAAAGTAAATTCTGAGAAAGATACTAAAGAAAAACAACAAGTTAATAATGCAGAAGATGTTGCTAGAAGACATAATGAAAAAATAACTAAAGCAACTAATATTGTAAAAGAAATTAATAGCTTAGCTAGTGAAATAAATTATGAATTTAGTGATTTAGAAAAAGAACTAGTTAACACTATTGAGAAACTTCCAACTACTGATAATAATAGTGAAGAAAGTATTCAAAAACTATTAAATGAAGCAATTTATCTTCGAAATAGAGTAGCTAATAGGGTTACTCGTGCTAATTCAGGAAGACGCGACCCACGAAATGGAAAAGTTATTGACAAAAATGGAGAGAGTCGGTTTAGAGGAGTAGTCTATACCCATAAAGAAAACAGAAGAAATGGTAATCTTATAGAAAATGGAAGTACAGCTGTTTACTACAATTCAGATGAAATTTGGAGTTTAGTTGAAATAAAAGGTGAAAGAGTAGGAAATGAGAGAAAGTTCACTACATATGTTCGTGGAAGAATAGTAGAAGATGTAACACCGTATTATATAGTAACTGTTGGTTTTACGGGTAATTCTCCGATTAAAGGTTTAAAAATGCAAGTTGCCTATTGGGACAAGCAGGCAGGGAAGGCAAAAGGACGTGAAATAGAGCAGGGAAGAACTGAAATAAATAATCCTATAACTAATGCTGCTATTAGAGGGGTTGTAGGAGAAGGTGCAATAGTTCAACCTGGTAGATATGAAGTTCATATTGCATCTAATACAAGGGTAGCCCCAAATCAGTTAAAACCTTATACATTTACCTTTATTATTAAACCGCAAAGTGAGCGTAATACAGTAAAGGATTTATCACAGACATATGTAGACGATGTTCGTCATTTAACTGAAAATGAAAAAACAGCTTTAATTGAAAAATTTAAAACAGAACATCCCGATGTTATGAAACCTTCAGGCCATAAAAGTGACTTTGATCATGCTGAAGTTTCAGCGGATGGTGCAACAATGACAATCCACTTTAAAGATGGGTTTAATCCTAAAACTATTCAAACAAATGCGACAAATGATGTGGAAGCAAAACATTCAAGTTTAACAGCTTATTTTGGTGACAATAAAGAGTTATATACAAATCCAAGACAATTAGTACGTTCTAAAACTGGAAATGAAGTACCATCGACAGCTCAAGTAACTTATAAAACACCATTTAATTTGCAACAAGTTGGAACAAGAAACGTTGTAGTAACAACAACTTATGAAAATGGAGTAACAAAAGATATAACAACTCCTTATACAGTTTTAGACTTTATAGGAAAACAAGATAAGAAAATTAACCAGAATCAATCTGGTCAACTAGGAGATGCAAGAAATTATATTACTGTTTCGGATAATTCAGCACTTCCAAGTGAATTTACTGTTCGTTGGAAAGGTGGTTCATCGACTGTAGATACTTCTGCAGCAGGTGTACAACATAAAGAAATTGAAATTCTTCGTGGTAATCATTTGATGAAAACTGTAAGAATCCCGGTAGAAATAGTGGACAATATTAATCCAACTATCACAGCACCAGATTCAGTATTATTAACAAGATTAGAAGGATTGCCAAGTGAGATAAATATTTCTGCACAGGATAATAATAAAGGAGTAGGGCTTAAAGATGGAAACCCTATAACGGTTGAAAATCTGCCAAATCCGTTATTTTATAATCCAAAAACATCGAAAATAGAGATTAATGGAGTTATACCGAATAATTTCCAAAATGGTAAATCTAGTATTCAAGTAACTGTTAAAGCAGTGGATAGAAAAGGGAATACTGCGACTAAAAATATTACCTTTAATATTCAATCTCAAACGCAAAAATACACAGCAGTTGCTAATCCTAAAATACAAGAAGTAAGCCATGCTCAAACACCTGATCCAGGTACAAGTATAAGTACAACAGGTTTACCGGCTAATACTCAGTATAAATGGGAAAGAAAACCTGATATAAATACTCCGGGGAATAAAGATGGAGTTGTGAAGGTTACTTATCCAGATGGCTCAACAGATATTGTAAATGTAACTGTAAAGGTGCGTAAGTTAAGTGATGAACATGAACCAACAGGGACTAAAATAGTTAAAAATCAGAATGATTCAGTATCAAATAATGATTTGAAAGCTGCGGTAACAATCAATAACAATGGTAACAGTAAAGTGAAATCTGTTACTTCTCTCGGAAATATAAGTACGACAAATGCAAGGATACAAACTATAAATGCGACTGTAACTTATCTTGATGGTACGACAGATCCTGTAACGATTCCACTGGAAGTAAAAGACATTACAGCACCGACGATTCAAACACCAACAGACAGACAAAATTGGGATTTAATCGCATTAGACAGAATATTACCATCAATAAAATTAACATCTGAAGATAATACTGGTGGAACTGGAATTAAATCAACAACAGTAACTGGATTACCAGATTTCTTAGTTTATGACAATGCAACTAAGACAATTAAGTTTAAAAATGGTGTTCAAGAGGTAACGAAACTACCTGATGGACAAGATAGTAAAACGTATAATGTTAATATCCAAGTAACGGATAATTCGAATAATTCTAGTCGAAGACAAGTAACAATTACTGTTAAATCGATGACGACTAAATACAGTGCAACAGCTAACCCACAAAAACAAACTGTAAGTTATGGTCAAACACCGAACGCAGAAACTAGTATTAATAAAAATGGATTACCTACAGGGACAACATACACTTGGAGAACTATTCCTAACACAACTACTGGTCCTGGACAAAAGGCTGGAGTAGTAATTGTTACGTATCCAGATGGGTCTACAGATTTGGTTGATGTAACTGTGGATGTGCGCAAACTAAGTGACGAATATGAACCAACAGGTACTAAAATAGTCAAAAATTAAAATGCTACTGTAACAAATGATGATTTGAAAGCAGCTGTAACAATCAGTAACAATGGTAATAGTAAAGTGAAATCTGTTACTCCTGTTGGAAATATCAGTACTACAAATGCAGGAACACAAACTATAAATGCGACTGTAACATACCTTGATGGTACGACAGACTCTGTAACGATTCCGCTGGAAGTAAAAGACGTCATAGCTCCGACAATACAAACACCAACAGAAGGACAACTATGGGAAATAACATCATTAGATAAAACATTACCTCCGATTAGAGTTGAAACTTCTGATAATTCTGGAGGAAGTGGAGTAAAAAGTATCGTTCCAATCAATTTACCAAGTTTCTTGAAATTTGACAAAGCAACAAATAGTATTGTTTTCCAAGATGGAGTTAGAGAGGTTCCAAAATTATCTGGAATTAATCGTACTACAAAAACTGTAACATTACGCGTGGAAGATAATGCTGGAAATAGTAGTGAAAGAACATTTCAAATAAGACAAATATCTATGGCTGAAAAATATAATCCGCAAGCCAATGAAACTATTCAAGAAGTTAGTCATGGAGAAATGCCTAATCCGAAAATAAGTGTAAATACAGCAGGATTACCAGCTGGTGTACAATATACATGGAAATCAACACCAGACACAAGTAAACCTGGAGATAAAACAGGTATAGTAACAGTTACTTATCCGGATGATTCAATAGATGAAGTAGCTGTGACTGTAAAAGTTCGTAAGTTAAGTGATGAATATGAACCAACAGGTGATAAAATAGTCAAAAATCAAAATGAATCAGTATCAAATGATGAACTAAAAGCAGCAGTGACAATTAGTAACAATGGTGCTAGTAAGGTGAAGTCTGTAACACCTGTAAATGAAATTAGTACTACAGAATTTGGTGATAAAACAATTAATGCAACTGTAACGTATCTTGATGATACAACAGATACGGTAACAATCCCTCTTGAAGTCAAAGACGTGACTCCACCTACTATTCAAGCTCCAACAGAAAATACAAACTGGGAAATGACGGCATTAGATAAAACTTTACCAAATATGGAAGTAAGCGCAGAAGATAATGCGAACGGAAGTGGAGTGAAAACAGTAAGTGTAGAAGGACTTCCTGATTACTTAGAATACGATAGTACAACTAACTCAATTAAATTCAAAGCAGGGAAACAAGAAGTAGAAAAACTACCAGAAAATACTCCAAGTAAAGAATTTAATTTGAACATTCATGTAGAAGATAATGCAGGAAATGTTAGTGAAAGATCTGCAAAAATTACAGTATCTTCAATAAGCACGAAGACTAATCCACAACCAGAAGATCAAACGGTAAACTACGGACAAGTACCAAATCCAGAAGATAGTGTAAATAAACAAGGATTACCAGATGGAACAACGGTGACATGGAAAACACCGCCGGTAGTTAATACACCAGGTTCAACAACTGGAGAAGTGGAAATTACATATCCAGATGGATCGAAAGATGTAATTACAGTGAATGTAACTGTAAGAAAAGTAAGCGAAGAATTTACAGCGACTGGAACACGAATCGAAGTAAATCAAAATGAAGAAGTAACATCTGATATGTTAAAAGGAGCAGTTAAAGCGACTAATGCACAAGGCGAAAATGGTAATGCGAAAATCGCAAAAGTAGAATCAAAATCACCAATTAATACAGTGGCATATGGTGATCAAACTATACAAGCAACAGTAACATATATTGATGGTTCAAAACAAGATGTTACGATTCAATTGAAGGTAAAAGACGTAACAAAACCAACAATCCAAGCACCAACAAACGGACAAAATTGGGACTTAATCGCAGTAGAAGGACAAGATCCAAATATAGCCGTAACAAGCGAGGATAACGCAGGAGGAAGTGGAGTTAAGTCAACGACTGTGACAAATCTACCAGATTTCTTGGCATATGATGAAGCAACTAAGACAATTAAGTTTAAAACTGGAGTAATTCAAGTACCAAGTTTATCAGAAGGAACAGATGTACAGGTACACAATGTAACAATAACGGTAACAGATAACGCAGGGAATGAAACAACAACAAATGTTACAATCACTGTGAAATCAATGACTACAAAATATGAAGCAACTCCAAATGAACAAAAACAAACAGTAAGTTATGGAGCAACTCCAGATGCAGCAACAAGTGTAGATAAAACGAACTTACCAGAAGGAACAAGTTACGCTTGGAAGACAATGCCGGATACAAACACACCAGGTGAGAAAGACGGAGTAGTAGAAGTAACGTATAAAGATGGTTCAAAAGACATAGTAAATGTAAAAATCAACGTAAATAAACTTAGTGATGAGTACAACGTAATTGGAGCACAAATTGAAGTAAACCAAAACACTCCAGTAACAAATGATGACTTAAAAGCAAAAGTAACAGCGATATCAAAAGTAGGAAACGTAAGTGGAACTGATAAGATTTCAACAGTAGTAGCTAAATCATCAATCAGTACAGCTAACTATGGAGATCAAAATATTACTGCGATAGTAACATTTAAAGATGGAACAACGAAAGAAGTAACAATTCCGTTAAAAGTCAAAGACGTGATTCCACCTACTATTCAAGCTCCAACAGAAAATACAAACTGGGAAATGACGGCATTAGATAAAACTTTACCAAATATGGAAGTAAGGGCAGAAGATAATGCGAACGGAAGTGGAGTGAAAACAGTAAGTGTAGAAGGACTTCCTGATTACTTAGAATACGATAGTGCAACTAACTCAATTAAATTCAAAGCAGGAAAACAAGAAGTAGAAAAATTACCAGAAAATACTCCAAGTAAAGAATTTAATTTGAATATTCGTGTGGAAGATATTGCAGGAAATGTAAGCGAAAGAACTGCAAAAATTGTAGTATCTTCAATAAGTACGAAGACTAATCCACAACCAGAAGATCAAACGGTAAACTACGGACAAGTACCAAATCCAGAAGATAGTGTAAATAAACAAGGGTTACCAGATGGGACAACTGTGACATGGAAAACACCGCCAGTAGTTAATACACCAGGTTCAACAACTGGAGAAGTGGAAATTACATATCCAGATGGATCGAAAGATGTAGTTACAGTAAATGTAACTGTAAGAAAAGTAAGCGAAGAATTTACAGCGACTGGAACACAAATCGAAGTAAATCAAAATGAAGAAGTAACATCTGATATGTTAAAAGGAGCAGTTAATGCGACTAATGCACAAGGTGAAAATGGTAATGCGAAAATCGCAAAAGTAGAATCAAAATCACCAATCAATACAGCAACATATGGGAATCAAACTATACAAGCAAAAGTAACATATATTGATGGTTCAGAACAAGACGTTACGATTCCGTTAAACGTCAAAGATGTGACAGATCCGACAATTTTAACGCCAGAAGAAAATAAAAACTGGGAAATAACGGCATTAGATAAAACTTTACCTGTGATGAAGATTAAAGCAGAAGACAATACAAATGGAAGTGGAATTGCTACGATTGAAGTAAGAAATCTACCTGAATTCTTAACTTTTGATGAATCTACTGGAACAATTGTTTTCAAGGAGGGTGTACAAGAAGTACCGAAAATTAAATCCGACAATACGATGTATGGTGTAACTATAATCGCAAGAGATAAAGCTGGAAATTCTACATCAATGCTAGTAAATATTACAGTTTGGTCTATGCGAGGAAAATATGATCCACAACCAAAACCGCAAACAGTGGATAATGGAACAGTACCAAACGCAGAAGCCAGTGTAGACAAAACAGGCTTACCAAGTGGAACTACAATCACATGGAAGACAACTCCAGATGTAAGTACACCAGGAAGTCATCCAACAGTAGC
>NZ_JAPWCA010000017.1:0-35221 GCF_041433725.1 Gemella sp. 27098_8_155 | reverse complement strand
TTACGCCCTGTGAGACTAGAACGTTGCCAGGCTTTTGATTCGGAGGTTTAGCTCAGCTGGGAGAGCACTTGCCTTACAAGCAAGGGGTCAGCGGTTCGATCCCGTTAACCTCCACCATTTATGCCGGCCTAGCTCAGTTGGTAGAGCAACTGACTTGTAATCAGTAGGTCGGGGGTTCAAGTCCTCTGGCCGGCACCATTTATTTAGAGCCATTAGCTCAGTTGGTAGAGCATTTGACTTTTAATCAAAGGGTCGAAGGTTCGAGTCCTTCATGGCTCACCATTCTTTTGCGGGTGTGGCGGAATTGGCAGACGCACTAGACTTAGGATCTAGCGCCTCACGGCGTGGGGGTTCGACTCCCTTCACCCGCACCATTTCTAGATATTCGCGAAAGTAGTTCAGGGGTAGAACATCACCTTGCCAAGGTGAGGGTCGCGGGTTCAAATCCCGTCTTTCGCTCCAATAGTTAATATAGTGCCGGGGTGGCGGAACTGGCAGACGCACAGGACTTAAAATCCTGCGGTAGCAATACCGTACCGGTTCGATTCCGGTCCTCGGCACCATTATATTAGCGCCCATAGCTCAATTGGATAGAGCGTTTGACTACGGATCAAAAGGTTAGGGGTTCGACTCCTCTTGGGCGCGCCATTTAAATATACGGGAAGTAGCTCAGCTTGGTAGAGCACTTGGTTTGGGACCAAGGGGTCGCAGGTTCGAATCCTGTCTTCCCGACCATTTAAAAGAATATTTAAACATTATTAATATGGGGCCTTAGCTCAGCTGGGAGAGCGCCTGCTTTGCACGCAGGAGGTCAGCGGTTCGATCCCGCTAGGCTCCACCATTTTAAATAATGAATTTAGCCTTTATTGGCGGCGTAGCTCAGCTGGCTAGAGCGTACGGTTCATACCCGTAAGGTCGGGGGTTCGATCCCCTCTGCCGCCACCAATAATAGTTAGTGAATTCTCTAGGAACACGGACTCTTAGCTCAGTTGGTTAGAGCTATCGGCTCATAACCGATCGGTCGCAGGTTCGAGTCCTGCAGAGTCCACCATTTATCAAGGAGGAATACCCAAGTCCGGCTGAAGGGATCGGTCTTGAAAACCGACAGGAGTGTAAAAGCTCGCAGGGGTTCGAATCCCCTTTCCTCCTCCATTTTTATTATCGCGGGATGGAGCAGTCTGGCAGCTCGTTGGGCTCATAACCCAAAGGTCGATGGTTCAAATCCATCTCCCGCAATTTTTTAATAATTAGGTCCCGTGGTGTAGCGGTTATCACGCCTGCCTGTCACGCAGGAGATCGCGGGTTCGATTCCCGTCGGGACCGCCATTTTTTTATGTAAAAATTTAATAATGCCTCGATAGCTCAGTTGGTAGAGCAATGGATTGAAGCTCCATGTGTCGGCAGTTCGACTCTGTCTCGAGGCACCATGTTGCCGGCCTAGCTCAGTTGGTAGAGCAACTGACTTGTAATCAGTAGGTCGGGGGTTCAAGTCCTCTGGCCGGCATTTTTTTTATATTTTGGGAAGATAGCGAAGAGGCTAAACGCGGCGGACTGTAAATCCGCTCCTTAGGGTTCAGTGGTTCGAATCCACTTCTTCCCACCATTCTTAGGGACGTAGTTTAACGGTAGAACAAAGGTCTCCAAAACCTTTGGTGTGGGTTCGATTCCTGCCGTCCCTGTTCAAAGTGTAATCATTTATGATTACACTTTTTTTTTATCAAAAAAATAACTAAATTTCATATATTCTCAGGAAATATTCTTTGAAATACCTAAAATATACAGGTTATAGTGTTATATTTTTTGGGAAATACTTTTGACAAAAGATAGTAATTATGTTATTGTATTATTGTATAGAAGTGCCATAGGAGGTAAAATATGAGTGAAAGTGTAAAACCATTTAGTAAACTGTATGATTTAACACAAAGAGCTGAGAAAGTCGGTATTTCAGATGATGATGTCCTTAGAGAAATATTAGTTGAAAAGATTGTTCCTAATAAATATCAGCCTAGAAGAGAATTTACAGAAGAAAAAATAAAAGAATTAGCAGAGTCTATAAAACAAAATGGATTACTTCAATCTATTACTGTTCGTGATATAGGGAATGGGTTTTATGAGCTTATAGCTGGGGAGAGAAGATTAAGGGCTATTAAGTACCTACAGTATCCTACAACTAAAGCTATTGTAAAAGAACTTACAGATGAACAGATGGCGACTCTTGCGCTAATTGAAAATATTCAAAGGGAAGAATTGACACCTATAGAAGAGGCGCATGCATATCAAGAGTTATTAAGCATCAATAAGCTTACTCAAGATGAGCTTGCGAAATCATTAGGGAAAACACAGGCTACTGTTGCTAATAAGTTACGATTATTAAAATTAAGTGATAAAGTTATTGATGCTATTAATACTAAAAAAATTACTGAGCGACATGGTAGAGCTATGGTTAAATTAGATGCTTCTGCTCAAGAGAAATTATTAATTCAGATTTTATCACAAAATCTAAATGTTTCTCAAACAGAAGAAAAAATTGATACTTATTTAAAGATTAAAAAAGATATTAAAGTTTTTAATACTGCCGTTAATTATGATGGTCAGAAAGTTATAGCAAAACTTACAAAAGAAATAGCAAAATTAGAAGAAAAGTATAATATTAGTCTTAACAAAGAAGAAGAAGAAAATATGGATAGTGTGGTTATTAAAGTTACCATACCAAGATACGTAAATAAAGAGGTAAAAGATGAAAATTTTAGCGATATGTAATCAAAAAGGTGGAGTTGGTAAAACAACTACTTCAATAAATTTAGCTGCGTCTCTAGCACATTTAAAGAAAAAAGTATTATTAATAGATACTGATCCACAGGCTAATGCTACGAGCGGTGTAGGTGTAGATAAATCAGCGATAGAACAATCAATTTATAACATACTTGTTGATGAAGTTAATATTAATGATGTTATTTTAAAAACAGCTTATGAGAACTTAGATATAGTTCCATCTAGCATAGCATTAGCAGGTGCAGAAGTTGAACTAGTTTCAGCGATTAGTCGTGAACAACGTATGAAAAATGCAATTTCGGAAATTAAAGAAAAATATGACTATGTGGTAATCGATTGTCCACCGTCTTTAGGTCTAATTACGTTAAATTCTTTAACTGCAGCTAATGGGGTAATAATTCCTGTACAAACTGAATATTATGCCTTAGAAGGGCTTAGCCAGCTTATGAATACATTTAATATAGTTAGAAAGCACTTGAACTCTAAATTAGATATTTTCGGTGTATTACTTACTATGACTGATAGTAGAACAAATATATCTAATCAGGTAGCAGAGCAAGTTAGAGAACACTTTAAAGATAAAGCATTTAACACAGTTATTTCAAGAACTGTACGTTTAAGTGAAGCACCAAGTTTTGGTGAACCAATTATTGAATATGCTAAAAATTCTAATGGTGCAAAACAATATTTATCATTAGCTAAAGAGGTGATTGAGCGTGGCTAAGAAACTAGGTAAGGGATTAGGTCGTGGTCTTGATGCAATTTTCGCTACTGAAAATGTAGAGTTAACTACTGATAGCGATAAAATAGTAGAAATCTCATTAGAAGAGATTAAGAAAAATCCATATCAACCACGTACTTATTTTAATGAAGAGAAGTTAAATGAATTAAAAGAATCAATTGAAAAAAATGGATTATTACAACCTATTATTGTAAAAAAAGCTGTAAAAGGTTATTATATTATAGCAGGGGAGCGCCGTTATAGAGCTTTTGAACTGCTAGGTAAGAAAGAAATTCCAGCTATTATTAAAGAAATGACAGATGAAGAAATGATGATTTTTGCGGTTCTAGAGAACTTGCAACGTGAAGATTTATCAGCGCTAGAAGAATCAGAAAGTTATAAAAATCTGATGGATAAAATGTCATTAACCCAAGAAGAATTGGCTAAGAAACTTGGTAAAAGTAGACCGTATATCGCCAATAGCTTACGACTATTAAAATTACCTACAGAAATAAAAAATAAGCTTGAACAAGGGCTAATAAGTGCAGCTCACGCAAGAACTTTACTTTCATTAAAAACAAAAAAAGCTATGGAAGAAGTTTGTGCTTTAGTAATTGATAGAAAAATGTCAGTTCGTGAGCTAGAAGAATATGTAGCGAAGTTATTAAAACCTAAAGAGATTAAGAAACCAAGAGCTAAGGATATATTTATAGAAGAACAAGAAAACAATCTTAAAAAACTGCTAGGAACTTCTGTAACGATTAAACAAAGTCGTAATAAAAAAGGTAAGATAGAAATTGAGTTCAAAGATAATGATGAATTTGAACGTATTATTTCATTATTCAAGGATGAGTAATTATGAATTTTATTGAAAAGATAAAAACATCAGTAAGCAACACTGACTTACTAATCACAGTTTTAGAAAAAATATTACTTATAATCGTAATTTTTATTATTGCATCAATTTTAGTACGTATATTTAATAGAATTATTGATTATATAATGACAACTGGAGATAATGCCAATAAGAAGTTTAATATAAAGTTTAATGAGAAACGATCAGAAACTTTACATAAACTTGTAAGAAGTGCAGTTCGTTATACAGTATACTTTATTGCATTTTTCCAAGTATTGTCAATCCTAGGAGTTAATACTACAAGTATTGTTGCCAGTGCAGGTATAGCATCGGTAGCTATTGGTTTTGGTGCACAGAGCTTAGTTAAAGATATTATATCTGGATTTTTCATTATTCTTGAAGGACAATTTGATGTAGGAGATAATGTGAAAATATACAACCAAGCAGCTTTTATTGCAGGTGGTTATGTAATGTCACTTGGTTTACGTTCTACTAAGATCCGTTCTAAAAATGGTGAAGTTTACTTTATTCCGAATGGAACTATTAATCAAGTTGTAAATTACTCATTAATGTACAACTTAGCTTTAGTAGAGTTACCGATAAAAATTGATAAATCTATTGAAGAAATAGAAGACCGAGTAAACAAAGTAGTTAATAATGCTAATAATAAAAAAGAATATCATGATTTATTATATAAGAACGATAAATTCCATATCGATTATATAGAAAAAATTGCTGACAACGTTGTTACAATTCATGTTATTGGAAAAGCAAAAGTTGGGAAAAAACAAGATGTGGAAACAATGTTAAGACGTGATTTTTATAGAGAGTTTGAATCTTCATTAACATCGAATGAAGAAAAATAGGAGGTTGGATTGTGGAATACGAATTAAATGATATAGTTGAAATGAAAAAACAACACCCTTGTGGAACGAATAGATGGCAAATTACACGTATGGGAGCAGATATAAAGATAAAATGCCTAAAGTGTGATAATAACATTATGATGCCAAGACGTGAGTTTAACAAAAAAATTAAAAAAATATTAGAAAAACATTCTTAATATCAATGAAAGACAACAAACACATGTTTTGTTGTCTTTTTTGTTATATCATTTTGTCCTTTAGAAAATTGACTACTCCATTAGAATACAAAGAACTGTAAAATAAGAAAAGTTCAGTAGGTGTTAACTCCTGATTATCTGTCCAGTAATCTAATATAGACATAAAACTTCCAACTAAAAATTGAAATAACAATTCTATTTCTTGATTGCTAGCATTTAAATTTGCAAGATTAGATGTTTGTTTGAAAATATCAAGCATAGTAAGACGAATTTTTTTTCTAAAGCTGTTACTTCCGTTGTGACCCAGCAATATTTTTATTTCATTTAAACGTCCTTCGTATACAATAAAAAGGTTTGTATCAGTACTAACATAGTCTGTAAGTTTAAAGTCTTTAGTAATCTCATTTTTATTGATTTTATTTATGATATTAGATTGATAAGTAAGAACATCATTTAAAATATTATCTTCAATTTTTTCTAACAATTCATATTTGTCAAAATAATGCCTATAAAATGTTGAACGATTAACATTTGCAAGTTCCGTAATATCATTAACAGTAATCGCTTCGAATTTTTTTGTTTCCATTAATTTAAGTAATGATTCTTCGAATTTTTTTTGAGTTTTTGTTATTTTTTTTTTATATACCATAGAAATATCCTCTTTTTTATATTAAATAAGAAACAAATTATAATAATTTGTCTAAAATGCAACAATTTGTAGTAATTTGACTCTCGTTTTTTATTCATAAAAATTATATAATAAAACCATCAAAAGAGCAACAAGGTGTTGCAAAAAATATAAAGAAAGAATTTAGAATAAAAATATCTATAATCGAAATAGAGGAAAAGAAAATGAAAAAATATGGAAAAATAACAGGAATACTTCTTTCTGTTGCCGTAGTAGTATTGAGTATAATTATGAGTACTCAAATACCAACAGTAAATCCAAAAATTACAGATTTACCTCTCGCAATAGTAAATCAAGATAAAAATGAAACAACTGCTACGATGATAGAAAAACTTAAAGAAAGATCAACTTTAAATGATAATGTTAGTGTAAAATGGATAGAAGTAGGTAGTAAAGATGAAGCTATAGAAAAAATGAATAATAAAGAATACTATGGTGCAATTGTTATTCCAGAAAATTACACAAAATCTTTAGCTACATTAGTGTCTTCTAATCCACAAACCCCTGAATTCACAGTACTTGTTAACCAAGGTATGAATAGCCAACTTTCAGCTCAAGTCTTACAAATTCTTACACAGGTTGTGAATAATAGTGGGAAGATGGTTAGCACACAAATAATAAAACAAGCTGAAGCATCAAATAAGCCTTTACCAGCAAAAGTAATTGGAAACTTAATGAATCCAGTTAGAGTTAACGTAGAGAATATTAATACTACTGGTGATTTCTCAACTGCTCCATCAGTATATTTTTTACCAATTTGGATAACTTCTTTAGCAGGAAGTATTATATTATTTATGTATAGTCGTAAAGAAGAGAACTCAATTAAAGATAAAGCAGTACAAAAAATAGTTCAACTATGTATATTAGGTTTAGTTTCTATAACACTAGGCTTACTGGCTCCGTATTTCTCAGAAAGGATTTTAGGAGTGACAGTAGATAATTATTCAGGTATTGCAACATTTTTAAGTATTGCAACATTCACATTTATGACGATAATCTTTGGTACAATTAGCTTAATAGGACTAGCAGGAGCTCCACTGTCTGCTTTACTATTATTCTTTGCAATGCCATTGCTATCATTAGAACCTGAAATGCTAAGTAGTTTCTATACAGATTGGGTGTTACCATGGTTACCAATGCGTATGTTATTTGACGGAGTAAAAAATATTTTATACTTTGGTCAAGGTGCTTGGAATCTAGCTACTAAAGAATTGATTTATGTAGTAATAGTTGGTGTAACTTTAACATTAACAAGTATAATAAAAAAAGAAAAAGTTAAAAATTAAGATAAAACTACCCCTTTTCAGGGGGGAATTATTATAGACCCATATAAACAAGCTAGTGAATCTTTAAATAGAATCATTAGCTTTTTATTAATATTATTTATTAAATTGCTTTGCTACTTTAGAACTGATAAAGACAAAAGATAAAACAATAATTATACCGTATAAAAATTCTATACTTCCAATGTTGTTAAGAGTTGTACCGAAGTGTAACCAAATCATTTTTCCAGGAATCAGGCCTATAATGTTACCGATAAAATATTTTTTAAAAGATATTCTAGTTAAACCATATGAGTAACAGATAACACTGTTTGGAAGAACTGGGATTAATCTATAGATTATTAGAAACATTGTTAGTTTATTTTCACTTATACCGAAAATTGTATCATATTGTTTTTTCGATAGTTTTTTTGCTAAGTATTTTTCTACATAATCACTGGCAAAATATCTTGAAATGATAAACATCACGCTAGTATAGATTATTGATGCAATTATCGAAAGGATAAAACCATGAGTAAAACCAAATAAATAACCACCAATCGCAGAAAATATTCCTGGTGGGAATAAAAATATTGGTAATATAGATGCTAGTATAAAAAAAACTATAGGTGCAAAGCTACCAAATTGTGCTATAAAATCTTGCATAGTTCCTCCTTCTACTAAAATAATATTCTTATTATATCATAAAGCTAGGGAAATAGGCGAATAAAAACTAAAAGTGAGTGACTCGAAAAGTGTGATTTCAAAGAAATTGATTTTGATGAGTCACCCACGTAAAGATTTTTAAATATTATACTTCTTTTATTAAATGAATTTCAATTCCATTAGGATCATTAATGATGATTTTTCCGTCATATTCAGAGATGATTTTAGCGTTGTTATTTTTTATATTTTCCACAACTTTGTTGTAAGTAATATCATCTATAAATATAATTTCAAAATGATCTAAACCAGGTGTACCTTTTTGTCTAAGACTTAGGTTAGGACCACCCCAGTGGTTAACAGCAAGGTGATGATGATAATCACCATAAGCAATCCAACTTGCACTAGCCACAGTGAATTTATCACTAAATCCTAGTACTTCTTGATAGAAGTTAGAAGAAACTGTAGAGTTTTGAACACTTAGATGAACATGACCAATAATAGTACCCACTGGTAAAGAATATGGAACTACAGTTTCAGAAATATTAAGTAGATGATTAGCATCTATAGGTTCAGTTACTCCTATGATTTTACCGTCTTCTTTTCTATCCCAAGTACTTTCATCTTTGTCGTAATATACTTCTATGCCATTACCTTCAATATCACTTAAATATAAAGCATTACTATAACCATGGTCAGATCCACCATCTAAAGGAATGTTTGAGTCTATAAAGTGACGTAGTATATTAGCTAGACTTTGTTCATTTGGAACTAGATAAGCTATGTGATATAGTCCATAAGAACGAACTAGTGGACCATCAACTTTTTTTAAGTTAAGAAGCGGAGTGTTATCAGAAGTACCTAAAGTAGCTTCAGTTTCATTTTTAGAAATTATAGTCATACCCATAGCTTCTGAGTAGAATTTAAGCTGTCTTTCAAAGTTTACAACATTAAGTGTTGCAGTTCCAAGTTTAGTATTTGAATTGTATTTTTTCATAGTTAATTACCGTCCTTTTAATTTTTTTCACAGAAATTTATATCTTGTAATATATTTTACATACCAAAATATTTTTTGTAAAGTACATACTTTTTTAATAGTTAGTATCTTTTAATATACTAATAAATAATATTAATGATTATTAACAAAATATTTTTAAATAGCATAATAATAAATGATAAGTTTTGTGTTTTATGTTATAATAGTTAAGTTGAGTAGGCAAGGCCTAAGTAATATAAGAAATTAATGAAGAAAAGGAGTGATTAATACTATGGCATTAACAGCCGGAATAGTAGGATTACCAAACGTAGGAAAAAGTACACTTTTTAACGCAATTACAAAAGCAGGAGCATTAGCGGCGAACTATCCTTTCGCAACAATTGATCCAAACGTAGGAATTGTAGAAGTACCTGACCACAGATTAAATAAATTAACAGAATTAGTAGAACCTAAAAAAACAGTACCAACATCATTTGAATTTACAGATATTGCTGGTATCGTAAAAGGTGCATCTAAAGGAGAAGGACTAGGAAATAAATTCTTAAGTCACATCCGTGAAGTAGATGCAATTTGTCAAGTTGTTAGATGTTTCGAAGATGAAAACATTACTCACGTTGCTGGTGGAGTAGATCCATTATACGATATCGAAGTTATTAACTTAGAGTTAATCTTAGCAGACTTAGAAAGTGTTGAAAAACGTATCGGACGTGTTGAAAAACAAGCTAAACAAAAAGATAAAGATGCTGTTGCAGAATTTGCAGTACTTTCTAAAGTACGTGATATTCTTAAAGAAGAAAAGCCAGCTAGACTTTTAGAATTCGATAAAGAAGAGCAAAAAATCGCAAAAGGATTACATTTATTAACAATGAAACCTATGCTTTATGTTGCTAACGTAAGTGAAGATGATTTACTAGACGTTGATGCTAACAAACACGTTGCAAGTGTTCGTGAATTTGCTGCAAGTGAAGGAAGCCAAGTTATCGTAGTTTGTGCAAAAATCGAAGAAGAAATGGCTTCATTAGAAGATGAAGAAAAAGCAATGTTCTTAGAAGAACTAGGAATTGACGAAAGTGGATTAGACAAACTAATCAAAGCTAGTTACAGCCTATTAGGATTAGCAACATACTTCACAGCAGGTGTACAAGAAGTACGTGCATGGACATTCAAAAAAGGTATGTTAGCTCCTGAATGTGCTGGAATTATCCACTCAGACTTTGAACGTGGATTTATCCGTGCTGAAACTGTAAGTTATGATGACTTAGTTGAATACGGAAGTATGCCAAAAGCTAAAGAAGCAGGTCGTGTACGTCTTGAAGGTAAAGAGTACGAAGTAAAAGACGGCGACATTATGTTATTTAGATTCAACGTATAATAAAAATAGAATTCTATATTTTCTCATTAAGTGAGAAGATATAGAATTTTTATATTCTCTATAAAATATGTTATAATTATTTTTATATAAAAGAGGTGATTTGACTATGTTAAGATTTTTCCATAATCCATTACTTGTAGCTAAATTAACAGAGTATGAGTATTTAATTAAAGGAAATAAGAAACAGAGTACAGCAGAATATAAAATAAAAAGAATTATAAAAGATGTTACTGGAGAAGTTTTTGAGGATATTGAAGTATATAATAGTGGGCTATCAGTTCCAAAGATTACCAAAAATGGATTCCAATCTACTGCGATATACATTCCAGAGCTTAATGAGCTTCTTGTTATTTATAGAGGAAGTGAGAGTGAAGATATTAGCGATTGGTTTTATAATTATACAGGAATCGTTTCGGGGGAAAATACTAGCCAAATAGATTCTGCATGTAAATTTACTAAGTTTTTAAAAAGAAAGATTGTAAACTTTGACTCTTGTTATAAAGTTGCTGCTGGTCACTCTCTTGGGGGGCATATAGCAATTACTGTGGAACTACTAAAGCAGACATATCAACGAGTTTACACATTTAATACAGCTTTACCTCAGTTAAAACAACTAAGAAAATACGATAAAAAATTTAATAAAAAACTGGAAGAATATTTTTTAGAAAAAGATTTAGAAGAGACTAACAAACTGCAGGATTTCACTTCTAATTATTATGCAAAAAATGCTCATCATATATATAATTTTGTGAGGAAAAATGATTTCATACAATCGTTAAATATGACGGTGGGAACATTTCATGTAGGAAAAACTATAGAGTTTCCTGAGATAATAAAGAACTTTGTTGCGCCTGAAGAGTATTTAACAGAAGAGGATACGTATGAATTAGATAAAATTTTCTGTGATTTTTATAATAGGTTAATTGAAAAAAATATTACACCAGATGATGTAGTAGAAAATCAAAAACAGGTGACGGATGAATTTATAGGATTGATTGTAGAAAAGATAAAAATACCAATTCAACAACAAATTAGTAATTTCTCTTATAAAAAGGGAGTAAAAACTTCTAGTGAAGTAGGAATTATAGATTCATACAGAACATTTAAGGCAATTTATAATTACTTATTGTATTTAGCACACTCAGGAATCATATCAGATGATGTAATAAATTGTAATGATAGTAAAAAAGCGACAACACTCTATGAAAAAGTAATGGGAGATGCGAGTAAATCAAATCTTAAGAATTTATTAAAACCATTGCAAGAATTTTACACATTAACTAAGGCAATTTATACGCTAACTCATGCTAAAGGTTTAGACGATGTAGGAAATTGGTCAGAAATAGCTGAAGCACATGATTTACCATCTTTCTACGATGTACTAGAAAAAGTGAAATAATAAAAGTCAACATGAAAATATCATTCATGTTGACTTTTTAGTTTAATCTGAATTATCACCAGGCGAAACTGGTTTCAAGATAGGGGGAGGAGAAGATGGAGTTGTAGGAGTGACAGAATCTGAACTATTATTTGTTTCTTTTTTATCTTTGTCTTCCTTCTTCTCTTTATCTTCTTTTTTGTCTTCTTTTTTAATTTCTTGTTTCTTAACGACCACTTTTGCTGGATCTCCGAATGAAACGGCCTTATCTATATTAGAACCTAATTTAGCTAATGTTTTTTCTTTAGATAATTCTTTAAATCCAGTAGGGATAAGATCTTTTGTACCACCTTTAGCATTATTGTAAGGATTAATGCTAGACTCAGTAACTGAGCTCGGTCGCGTGAATGCCGTATCAGGAGAAAGAATATTCTTATCTAATGCATATATAGCATTCATAACAGCAACCCAACTTCGTTGAGCGTAGTCATAACTTGGTACTTTTGCAGGACTATCATAACCATTCCATAGTCCAACAGTTACCTTAGTAGTACCACCAACAACCCAAAGGTCTTTATAGTATTCAGATGTTCCTGTTTTAACAAATAGATTTTTTGAGCTGAATTTTAGTTTGCTTGGCATATCTCTAGATGTACCATAGCTCTTATTAATAACATCTCCAAGCATATCTACTATTAAATAACTTGTAGATTCTTCATAGATTTTAACAGGTGAAAAATCAGCTTTATAAATAACTTCACCATCATTATTTTCAATTTCTTCAATGATGTGTGCTTTTTTGTGTTCACCTTTATTTCCAAAAGTAGAAAATGCACTAGTATTTTCTGTTACAGAAAAGCCATACGTCATACCACCAATAGATGTAGCTAGGTTTTCTTTATCACTAGCTGTAAGGCCACCGATATCCATTTTCTCTAAGTAATTCTTTACAGGTTCTTCTTTTTGGAAGGCAGAATATAATCTTATTGTTGCTAAGTTAAGAGATCCTCCTAATGCTTGTCTTGCTGGAAGATAACCATGTTGTGACATATCATAGTTTTCAGGGCGCCAACCGTTATAGTTGAAACGTTTATCTAGAAGAGTAGAGTTAGGTGTAATATAACCTTTATCTATTGCAGGTCCATAAACTAATAATGGTTTTATTGTTGAACCTGGAGAACGTCTTGTTCTTGTAGCATGGTTAAGTTGTTGTTTGTTGTAATCCATACCACCGATAAACGCTAAAATCTTACCACTATTATTTTCTATTACTGATGCCCCAATTTCTAATGGATAAACAACTCCTCCTTGAGAAGATGTTGGATAAGAAGCGAATTGTTTTTTCGTTTCTTGAAGTGTGTCATAAAGTTTTTTATCAAGTGTTGTTTTTACTTTATATCCACCTGTAATAAATTTGATTCGACTTTTTTCTATTAACTCGTTTCTGTAGTCTGAGTTAGTCTTGAAGTCTTCTTGTCTATTATTTCTTGTTGCTGTTTGTTCAGCTAGAATTTCAGCAACTGAACTAGTAACCTCATCACGAATGTATGGATAGTCAGTGTATTCAGAATATTTTTGTTTAGTAAATGCACCTTTAATGTCGAACTGCTTAGCTTCTTCCATTTGCTCTTTTGTGATGAAATCATTTGCTACCATTCTTTCAAGTACATATTTTTGTCTATCTAGACCAGCTTGAAGTTCTTCATCAGGGCGAACATTACCAGCTGCATCAAAAGGTGTGTATTTATATGGTGATTGAACAAATCCAATTAAATATGCTGCTTGTGCCACATTTAAATCTTTAGAATGAACACCGAAAACACCTTGAGCAGCAGTTTCTATACCACTGATATTTTGACCTAAACTATTTTTCCCGAATGGAGCAACATTTAGATAATTCTCAAGAATTTCATTTTTTGAGAAGTGACTATCTACACGTAGTGCTAGTAATATTTCTTTCGCTTTTCTTTCGTAAGATCTAGAATTGTCAAGAAGCTGATTTTTTACTAATTGCTGAGTGATTGTACTTCCTCCAGATGTTCTAGCTCCTGTAGCTTCACTATGTGTAGCCCTTAGTATAGCAAAAATATTAATTCCGCTATTAGAGTAGAAGTTAGAGTCTTCGCTCGCAATTATTGCATTTTTGACATTGTCTCCTAGATTTTCGTAAGAAACAGTTTTTCTAATTAATTCGGAGTTTATTGTACCAAGTTTTTCTCCACTACCAAAGTATACTTCACTGTTCTTACTAATGTTATTTATTTGTTCCTTCATTTCTTTTTGAGTTAAAACAGGTTGATCTTTTACAAGGCCACCTACATACCCAATAGCAAGTCCCATACTTAGACTGATTAACAGTCCAAGTGAAAGAAGGAGGGTTTGAGTCATAGAAGTTAATATCTTCTTAAATTTCATTGTAATCTCCTTAGATTGCATACTATTGGTTATATTATACCATATTTTTATATGAAAGACTAAATCATATGCTAGTGAATAATATATTTTATATTCAAATTAAAAGAAAAAGATAAAAGAAAAAATGAAAATATGATATAATTGAATTAAGTGTATAAAAATTGATATGGAGGCATTTTAATGAGTAAATTATTAGAAGATTTAAAATATAGAGACTTAGTTTACCAACAAACTGATGAAGAAGGAATTAAAGAATTATTAGAGAAAGAAAGTGTGTCAATTTACTGTGGTACAGATCCAACAGGAAACTCATTACACATTGGTCACTTACTTCCATTTTTAACATTAAAAAGATTTCAACAACATGGACATAAACCTGTTATTTTAGTAGGTGGAGGAACTGGTATTATCGGAGATCCATCAGGAAGAAGCGAAGAACGTCAATTACAAAGCCTTGAAGTAATCGAAGATAACGCTCGTCGTCTTGAAGCGCAACTTCGTAATATTTTCCGTGGAGATGACAATATCGAATTCGTAAATAATCTTGACTGGTTAGGGAAACTATCTATGATTGAATTTTTACGTGATTACGGAAAATTAGTAAACATCAATTACCTATTAGCGAAAGATTCAATTTCAAGCCGTTTAGATAATGGATTATCATTTACAGAATTCAGTTATACTATACTACAAGGGATTGACTATGCTTACTTAAATGAACACCACAATGTAAAATTACAAATTGGTGGTTCTGACCAATGGGGTAACATTACTACTGGTCTAGAAATAATGAGAAAACTTCGTGGAGATGTTGAAGCATATGGATTTACTATCCCATTAATGCTTAAATCTGATGGAACTAAATTTGGTAAATCTACCGGTGGAGCAGTATGGCTAGATCCAGAACAAACAACACCTTATGAATTTTACCAATTCTGGTTTAACACTGCGGATACAGAAGTAGTACCGGCTCTTAAAAAATTCACATTCTTAGAAAAAGGCCAAATTGAAGAATTAAGAGAAAGTTCAGAAAAAGAACCACACCTACGTCTTGCTCAAAAAGCATTAGCTGAAGAAATGGTGAAAATTGTTCACGGTGAAAAAGCATTAGAAAGTGCATTAAATATTACAAAAGCACTATTCTCAGGAAACATTAAAGAACTAACTCACGACGAATTAAAAGCAGCTGTTAAAGGAATGCCAAAATCTGAATTAGAGAAAAAAGAATACAATATCGTAGACTTCCTAGTTGAAAGCAATCTAGTTCAATCAAAACGTCAAGCACGTGAAGATGTAAACAATGGGGCTATTTATGTTAATGGAGATAGAATTACAGACTTAGAATATGTTGTAGAAGCTAAAGACAGACTTGAAGATAACTTCACTGTACTTAGACGTGGTAAGAAGAAATATCTATTAGTAGAATATAAATAATTTAAAAGTAACATATACATAAAGAGGGGAACCGAAATGAATCTAAAAGAAGTTGTTGGTAAAAAAGCTGTAGATTATGTAAAAGATGGTATGATCGTTGGTTTAGGGACAGGTTCAACTGTATTTTATTTTGTTCATGCACTTGCTGACAGAGTAAAAGAAGGATTGAATGTTGAAATGGTATCAACGTCAATTCAAACGGTTGAACTAGCTAAAAGTTTGGGTCTTTCAATCAAAGAACTAGAAGAGATTGATCACATTGATCTTGCTGTTGATGGAGTAGATGAAATCGATAAGGATTTTAATGCGATAAAAGGCGGAGGAGCAGCATTATTTAGAGAAAAAATAGTTGCTGATATTGCTCGTGAAGTAATCTGGATCTATGACGAAAGTAAAGATGTAGAAAAACTTGGGAATTTTAACCTACCTGTAGAGATATTACCATTTGGATATAGTCATACTATAAGAAAAATGGAAGAAGCGGGCTTAAAACCAGTGTTAAGATTAAAAGATGGAGCAACTCTTATAACAGACAACAATAATTACATAGTAGATTTACACTTAGGTTACGGATTTGATATTAAAGCTGTAAAAGAAAAACTAGAAAGTATAGTAGGAGTAGTAGAGCATGGCCTATTCTTAAACATGTGCAAACTATGCATTAAAGGAACAGAACAGGGAGCTGTAATTATAGAAAATCCAAATAATTAAGGACGTGAAGGAAAGTTATGAGGAAAAGTTATTTAAGAGGAACATGGTTAAAACTATTCTTTGCAATATTGTTCGTTCTGATGAGTATCGGGGGGATACAAAGCATTTATGATGATATAACAAAATCAGCAGAAGTGCAGTATAAAGAGGGAAAACAATTCCAAAAATCTAGTGGTTATACTTTTATTAAGGTAGAAGCCCTTGAAGAGTTAGATATTGCAGATGATAGCTTAAAAGATAATCAAAAATTCTATATGCTCCAGCATGAACATGGTTTTGTAATGTTAAAAGCCTCTAAGGAAGATGTTAAGAAATTAATACAAAGTAATGATATACCAAATGAAAAATTAATAGATTTAAAGGATAAAGATATTTATTCTCCTGTTGATGCCATCTTTGAAAGAGGAAGCAAGGGGAGAAAGAATATCTCTCCAGAATTAAAAGAAAAATTTAAAAATGCTGCAGAGCATAGTTCACTAGTTAGGGCAAGAGTTTCAGACATAGTTAATGAAATTGTAATAAAGAAAAGTGTAGATAGTGCTTCAAGTAAATTACGAGAAAAACCATTTGCTTCACAGTTTTATTTAATAGTGCCTGGTAAAGGATATTATATTATGACTTATGTAGTGGAAGTAGTAATTCTTATTATTACATTTTTCTCAGTTAAATCTGTAATAAAGAATATTAGAAAGAATAAAGCTGAATATGAAGAATTATTCATTAAATATCCGGAGACAGAACGAGATTTAGATATTTTAGTACGAGAAGCAAAATATATAAACAAAAAATTAAAAGTCCTAATATACAAAGATGCATTAATATTATACGGCAAAGGGTTCAATTTCCAATTATTATCAGATTTTTCAAAGGTAACTTTTGGTAGAGAAATTCGAAAAGGTAGAGTTGTAAGCTATATAGCACATTTCCACAATAATTTTGAAACAGACGAAAAAGTAAAAGTCTGTTCGAACTATAAAAATTCAAGAGAAGATATTGATGAATTAGGAAAAACATTAAAACAAACCTTTGGAAAAACAGTAAGATATAATTATTGATAAAAATGTAATAATATTAGAAAACTAAGGCAATACACGTAAATACGGCATATAGAGTATTTTAAAAATATATAAAGAAAACAAAAAGTATAATTATAGAAAATCTAAATAATTAAGGACATGAAGGAAGTTATGAGGAAGAGTTATTTAAGAGGAACAAGGTTAAAAATATTCTTTGCAATATTGTTTGTTTTGTTTAGTATCGCATCGACCATAGGACTATATAAAGATTATATAAGATCAGCAGAAGTTCAGTATAAAGAAGGAAAACAATTCCCAAAAGTTAGTTGGTATACTATTATTAAGGTAGAGGCCCTTGAAGAATTAGATATTACAGATGATAGCCTAAATGATAATCAAAAATTCTATATGCTTCAGCATGAACATGGTTTTGTAATGTTAAAAGCTTCTGAGGATGATGTTAAGAAATTAATTCAAAGTAATGATATACCAAATGACAAAATAATAGATTTAAAGGATAAAAATATTTACTCTCGTGTTAATGCTATATTTGAAAGAGAAAGTAAGTGGGAAAAATTAAATATCTCTCCAGAATTAAAAGAAAAATTTGAAAATGCTGCTGAGCACAGTTTAATATTTAGAGAGAGTGTGTCAGATAATCAATCAAGTAAATTACAAGAAAAACCATTTCTTTCCAACTATTATTTAGCAGTACCTGTTAAAGGATCTGATATTGGAGCTTATGCAATGGAAGTAGTATTTCTTCTTATTCCGTTTTTCTTAATTAAATCTGTAATAAAAAATATTAGAAAAAATAAAGCTGAGTACGAAGAATTATTCATTGAATATCCGGAGACAGAACGAGATTTAGATATTTTAGTACGAGAAGCAAAATATATAAACAAAAAACTAAAGGTTCTAATATACAAAGATGCATTAATAATATATGGTAGAGGGTTTAATTTCCAATTATTATCAGGTTTTTCAAAGGTAACTTTTGATAGGGAAATTCGAAAAGGTAGAGGTATAAGCTATATAGCATATTTCCATAATAATTTTGAAACAGACGAAAAAGT
The DNA here is from genome assembly GCF_041433725.1 of Gemella sp. 27098_8_155. Taxonomy (NCBI): domain Bacteria; kingdom Bacillati; phylum Bacillota; class Bacilli; order Caryophanales; family Gemellaceae; genus Gemella; species Gemella sp. 27098_8_155. The sequence continues at coordinate 16,797 of NZ_JAPWCA010000017.1, read as the reverse complement.
AAAAGTCTGTTCGAACTATAAAAATTTAAGAGAAGATATTGACGAACTAGGAAAAACATTAAAAGAAACTTTCGGGAAAACAGTAAGATATAATTTTTGATAAAAAATATTAAAATATTAAAACGTTAAGAGAATACCTGAAAAATAGCGAATAGAGGGTATTTCAAAATTTATAATGAAAACAAAAAGTATAATTATAGAAAATCTAAATAATTAAGGACGAAAAGGAAAGTTATGAAGAAAAGGAGACCAAAAGGTATAAGGTTAAAATTAGTTTTTGCTATAATGTTTATTTTTGTTAGTATTATAGCTGTTGGATCAACATATAATGACACCATACAATCTCCTGAAAGGTCATATGAAAAAGGTGATCAATTTGAAGGTGAAAGTATAGGGATTACATATGTTAAATTGGAAGCTCTTGAGGAACTAGATATAGTAGATAAAGAACTAGACGAAGACGAAAAATTTTATATGGTTCAACACGAAAATGGTTTTGTAATATTAAAAGCTGCACAAGATGATATTAAGAAATTAATTCACATTAGTGATGTACCAGAGGGAGAAATAATAAATCTAAAAGATAAAAATATTTATTCTCGTGTTGATGTAAAAAGCGAAAAAGGAAGAAAGAGAGACAGAGTTCATATTTCTTTTGAATTATTAGATAAATTCAATGATGCAGCAAAACATAGTTCTTTGATTAAGGGAAGAGTTTCAGATGTATTAAAAGAAGAGGGCTCAAATAAAACAGAATCTTACTATAAAAAATTAAAAGAAAAACCTTTTGTTTCTAATGTTTATCTAATAGTACCTGGTTATTTATATTACATGGGTACTTATGTATTTACTACGATTTTTATTCTAGGTACATTATTTTTGATAACTTCTATAATTAAAGATATTAGAAAATCTAGAGATTAATATGAAAAATTTATTATTGAATATTTATAGATAGAACGTGTTATAGATATTTTAGTGTGTAAAGAAAAGTTTAAATAAAAAAGGAAGTGAAGTTATGAAGAAGAGTTATTTAAGAGGAACAAGGTTAAAAATATTCATTGCTATAAACTTGATTTTTGTTAGTTTGATCGCTACTAGAGCTTCATATAATAGCTATACAAAGTCTGCTGAAACGTTATATAATGAAGGTGATCAATTCACGGGGAATTATTCCGGAATTACTTATATTAAATTAGAAGCAATCGAAAAACTTGATATAGTAGATGAAAAATTAGCTGACGATGAAAAATTTTATATGGTTCAACACGAAAATGGTTTTGTAATATTAAAGGCTACACAAAAAGATATTAAGAAATTAATCCAAAGTAGTGATGTTCCAGAAGGCAAGATTATAAATCTGAAAGATAAAAATCTTTATTCTATTATCGATGTAATAGAAGAAAAAGGAAGCAAAGGAAAAACTAATATTTCTTCTGAATTGTTAGATAAATTCAATACTGCTGCAGACCATAGTACTTTGACTAAAGTTAGAATCCTAGAGGTAATTAAAGACCTTGGATTAGATAAGACAGAAGCTAATTATAAAAGTAAATTACAAGAAAAACCTTTTATTTCAAATGTCTATATAAAAGTACCTGGAACTATATATTACCTAGGTATTTATGGATTTCCTGCTGCTATTGTTTTGGCTACATTATTGTTAATTAGATCTATAATAAAAGGTATTAGAAAATCTAAAGCGGAATATGAAGAATTATTCATTGAATATCCAGAGACAGAATATGATGTAGATATTTTAGTGCGAGATGCAAAATATATAAATAAAAATTTAAGAGTTTTAATATATAAAGACGCATTGGTATTTTATGGAGGGGTGTTTAATTTCGAATTATTATCAGGATTTTTGAAGATTACTTTTAGTGATATAAATGATTCGAAAAATAATATCCAGTACTATACAGCGGAAATTCATAGAGAATTTGAATCAAATGAAGTAATAAAAATGTGTTCATATTATAAAGATGCAACAGCAGAAATTACTGAATTAGGAAAAATATTAAAAGAAGAATACGGAAAAGAAGTAGAATATGATTTTTAAGAATAAGAAAGAGGTAGAATAAATGGAAACATTAAAAGATAGAGTAATAGAAGCATTAGAAAATGTAATAGACCCTGAGCTTGGTATCGATATAATGAACCTAGGACTAGTATATGATGTTAAGATGAGTGATGATAATAAGCACGCTATAGTGGACATGACATTGACATCTATGGGATGTCCTCTAGCTCCTATTATCATCGAGCAAGTTGAGACAGCAATGCTTGGTGTTGATGAGATAGAAAAAGTAGATGTAAATATAGTTTGGGAACCAGCATGGACAAAAGACAAAATGTCACGTTATGCTAAAATTGCACTAGGGGTAATAGATTACGAGTAAAATATAAATACAAAAAGCAATTTCAAAATTGATTTTAAAAAGAATTTTGAAGTTGCTTTTTTGTTATTAAAAAACAGAGATTCATTAGTTTTAGAAATTTATAAAAAAATAGTTATTACAGTAGAATGAAATATATTAAATATGTTATAATTAAAAAGACATTAAAAATGAGTATGAAAGGAGGAACTATGTACAGAGGAGAAAAGCCTAAAAAAGGTGATGTAGTAAAAATTATAGCGTATAAACATGATGGATCTATTCATAGAATTTGGCACAAGAATGTTGTACTGGAAGCGGATGAACAAGTTCTGATTTTAGCAAACAACAGAACTCTTGTGACAGAAAGTGATGGAAGAACATGGGTTACAAAAGAGATAGCACTAGTTTATTTCCATAATGAATGTTGGTTTAATATAATTTGTATGTTTAGAGAAGATGGAGTTCACTATTATTCGAATTTAAGTAGTCCATTTGCATATGACGTAGATGGAGTAAAATATATTGACTATGATTTAGATATAAAAAAATATCCAGATGGGAAATATTTCTTACTAGATGAAGACGAATATAATCAAAATAAAGCACGTTATCAGTATGGTGAAAAAATAGATAAAATATTAAAATATAATGTAAACAAACTTCAAGAATGGATTGATAAAAATCACGGAGCGCTTGCACCAGATTTTGCAGATGTATGGTTAGAAAACTATGAAAAAATAATGGGTGAAGATCAAAATGTTAGAAGGTAAATTTAGTGTAGAGGTCAGACATGACGAAATATCAGAAAAGATTGGTTTGAAGTTAAAAGAGTTTCTTTTATCTAGTGATATGAAAGAAGATAAAGAGAATCCTGACTATGTTTTTGCGGTTGGTGGAGACGGGACCGTACTGCGAACATTTAATAAGTATATGGATAATTTAGATAATATCAAATTCTTATCTATTCATACAGGGCACTTAGGATTTTATACAGACTACTCAGTTCAAAATTATGAAAGAATCTTTTTTGATATGTTAGCTTTAAAACCAAAAATTGAAGAATATCCTTTATTAAGAGTAAAAGCATATTGTTCAAATGGAGATTTAGTTTCAGATTATTATTCTTTAAATGAAATTACAGTTAATAATCATACTGGAAGCACGTATTCGGCTAAGGTATATATTAATGGTGTCCATTTTGAAAGTTTTAGAGGCGATGGACTATGCATTAGTACGCCTACCGGTTCAACTGCATATAACAAAAGCCTAGGAGGAGCGGTAATTCACCCACAGTTACCGTTGTATCAAGTGACCGAAATTGCAGCATTAAATAATCTTGTTTATAGAACGTTAGGAAATCCTCTAATACTATCTCAAGATGACGAACTTATGATAAAACCGATAGATAAGGAAAATCATCGTATTACAGTGGATCATATGCACTTTAATTATGACAGTGTTTCAAAAATAAAAATTACTTTAGCAAAGGATAAGAAAGTTTCTTTTATTCGTTATAATGATGACAGTTTTTGGCAACGAGTGAAGAGATCATTTATTAAAAATGACTAATATTATTTTGAAGTATGTAGTTAAAAATGAGCAAGTGTTAAGGGAATTTCTTCTAGAAAACAATATTTCTAAAAAAACTCTTACTAGAATAAAGTTTGATAATGATGGTAGTATAAAAGTAAATAGCAAGGAAGAAAATGTCAGATATATCTTAAAAGAAGGCGATATTGTAGAAATTACTCTTCCGAGTGAAAATTATAGTGACTTTGTTAGATTTATAGATAAAACTATCGAAATTGTGTATGAAGATGCTTATTTTTTAATTGTGAACAAAGAAATTAATCTGCCTTCAATACCATCTAGAAATGTTGAAGATGAATCATTGTTAGAGAGAGTAAATTACTATTTTAGAGAGAAAAATATTAATTCAATTCCTCATATAGTAACGCGTCTTGATAAAAATACATCAGGTTTAGTATTAATAGCTAAACATAGACATATTCACGCATTATTTAGTAATATGGAGATAGATAAGTATTATACTGCGTTAATAAATGGAAAAATAGAACAACATGGAATAATTGAGGCACCTATACGTCGAGTAAGCTCTAGTATTATAGAACGTGAGGTAGGAGAAGGCGGAGAGTATGCTAAGACTGAATATTGGTTAGAAAAACATAATCTCAAAAATAACGTTAGTATTGTTAAACTAAAACTGTATACAGGAAGAACTCATCAAATAAGAGTGCACATGAAATACTTAGGGTATCCACTTTTGGGTGATGAGTTGTATGGTGGAGATGTTAGCTTAATAAGTAGGCAAGCACTCCATTGCAGTAATTTATCGTTTATCCATCCAATTTCTGGAGAAAAAGTAAATGTATGTACAAATTTACTAGATGATATGAGCAATATAATTAAACATAATGAGTAATTATTTTTACTTGTTATGTTTTTTATTTTATTATTTTCAGTTATATATTTTAGAGATATTGTAGTAATTTATATAAATAGTTATTAGATTAAATGCATTATAAATTTGAATTCTATAGATATTTAATATTAGTATTATTATATTTTTTAAAAATTAAATAATAAAATAGAAATGAAAACGATAAAAAAAGTCAGATTAATTACTTTATTTTCATTAAGAACTTATGTTATAATTTTATTCAAATAACAAAAGTTATTTATTATAAAGTCAGAAGAGGAGGAATTTTATGATTTCAACTTCATTAAAATTCGTGGGTAATACACCCGTATATCAATTAGATAACACAAATATTTTTGTGAAACTAGAAAAATATAATCTAGGAGGAAGCGTTAAAGATAGAGCTGTGCTTGGTATGTTAGAAGAAGCTATTTCTCAAGGTGCGGTTAATAAAGATACTATCCTTGTTGAGCCAACTAGTGGTAATACAGGTATAGCTGTAGCTATTTTAGCTTCTGTTTTAGGATTAAAAGCTGTGATAATTATGCCAGAAAGCATGAGTATTGAAAGACGTAATATTATTAAAGCATATGGAGCACAATTAATTTTAACACCAAAAGAATTAGGAATTAAAGGTTCAATCGAAAAAGCTGCAGAAATTCGTGAAAAATATAGCAATGCTATTTCTCTAAGTCAATTCGATAATCCTGCTAACCCAGGGTATCACCACAAAACAACAGGACGAGAAATATTAGAACAAGTACCTAATATTGATATCTTTGTTGCTGGAGTTGGAACTGGAGGAACATTTACAGGTGTTGCTAAATATTTAAAAGAAAATAAACCAGAAGTATTATCAATTGCTGTAGAACCAGCAGAATCACCAGCTATTAGTGAAGGACATGGAGGACCACACAAAATCCAAGGAATTGGAACAGGATTTATTCCAGAAAACTTCAAAAAAGAATATATGGATGATATATTTACAGTAACAAGTGAGGAAGCAATAGAAGAAACTAAAAACTTCTTACGTTCTACTGGAATAGGTATTGGTATTTCATCAGGAGCAGCAATAGTTGGTGCTAAGAAAGCAGCTGAAAAATACCCTGGTAAAAACATTGTAACTATCTTACCTGATGGGGTTGATAAATATTTATCTGTCCTTGATTTCGAAGATGTTACACATGTAGAAGTGTAATGGGTTATTTTGAGAATTTAAATTACAATTTAAATCGAGTTTTAAAAGACGATCCTGCAGCGGAGTCGAAACTAATGATTTATCTTACATATCCTCACATAAAAGCTCTAAATTATCACTACTTTTCACATAAATTATATAAAAAAGGATGGCATACGATGGCCCGTCTTTTGTCAAAAAGAGCGAGAAGATTGACTGGGATTGAAATACATCCTGGAGCAAAAATTGGTAAAGGATTATTTATCGATCATGGAATGGGAGTAGTAATAGGAGAAACTGCAATAGTTGGAGATAATGTGACTATGTATCATGGAACTACTCTAGGTGGAACTACATTAGATCCCATAAAGAGGCATCCTACTATTGGGGATAATGTTATGATAGGAGCAGGGGCAAAGGTTTTAGGAAATATAACAATAGGAAAAAATTCTAAAATTGGAGCAAATGCAGTAGTAAAACATAGTATTCCAGATGGAACTATAGTTTATGAAGCAAGACCTGTAGTAAGATATTTAGAAGAAGATAAATAAAAGCTAAATTCCAAGTGATTTTACTTGGAATTTAGCTTTTTCAAATGTACAATATAGATTATATTCATCATTAAGAATGGAGGTGAAATTGATGACTAAGATAAAAAATTTAATTTTTGATTTAGATAATACTTTATATGATTTTAGTAATATATGGAAAAAATCTAATAGACTAGTATTTGAATATTTAGAATATGATAAGTTGATTAGCTATGATGAGTTTTTTAAATTATATAAGAGTATCAATAATAAATTAGTAGAAGAAGTAGTTCAAGGAAAATTAAGATTGATAGAGCTTAGAAATAAACGCTTAAAATTAACTTTGTTAAAACTTGGTGTGGAACTAAGTGATGAAGATTGTAAGTTTTATTATGACAAACAATTTGAATTTATCTTATCATTGATAGAACCTGATGAAGAGGTGAATATGTGGATAGATAAATTAAAAGAAAAATATAATATGATTATCTTAACGAATGGGAAGTCGCAGGAACAAAGATTAAAACTGAAAAGATTAGGCTTAGAAGGAATTTTTAAATTATATATTTCAGGAGAAACCCATATAAGTAAACCGAAAGAAGGAGCTTTTTTAAATGTTCTTGAATCTGAAGGGTTATTACTTGAGGAAACGATGATGATAGGAGATTCATTATATCATGATATAAAACCAGCTAAGAAATTAGGTTTAAAAACATGCTTGATTGAGAAAAAATGGCATTTTGATGATGAATTAAAGGCTTATACTGGATATAAAGTTAAGGATATAAAACAATTTTTTACAGAATTAGACAAGTTATAAAAATATTATTATTTTTCCGAATATAACGAAAGTATAAAAAAAATAAGGTATTAAATAAAGTTTATAAATAGTTTTATTTATAGGCTTTATTTTGTTTTTATGTAAAGTTAAAACTTTGATAAAAAAGTAAAATATTTCTTTGTTTTTCTAATTTGTGATGTTGATTGAATGAATTTGATTTGTTATACTATGTATGAAAGCAATAACAAAGGAGTTAAAATTATGAAATACAATAAATTATTAGTGGTCAGTATGGCAGCCGTATTATCTTTATCTTTAGCAGGTTGTTCTTCAGCTTCGAATAGTAACTCAAGCAGTAGCAATGGGACTGTTGCTGTAAAAGAACTAAAAGGGGAAGAATTAAATAAAATAGAAAAAGATGACAAAGAAAAAGAAAAATACCTTGTTATCGATGTACGAGATGCTAATGAATATAAAGAGGGGCATGTAAAACATGCTATTAATATTCCATTAGCTGATATTGAAAAACATGCAGAACACTTAAGTGCATGGAAAGATAAAGAAGTAGTAACAGTTTGTAATACTGGTAAGAAAAGTAAAGAAGCTGCTGATAAACTTGTTAAAGCAGGATTCAAAAAAGTTTCTAATGCACAAGGTGTCAAAGACTATAAAGACTATGAAATAGTTAAATTTACAACATTATTAGCAAGCGACTTCCAGGCAGCAATTGACAAAAAAGAAGGAACATTTATCGATGTTCGCGAAGCAAAAGATTATGAAAAAGGGCACGTAGCTGGAGCAAAAAATATTGATGTTAAAAACATTGATAAAGACCTAGCAGCACTATTACCAGCAGATAAAAATGCACCAGTTTACACATATTGCTATAGCGGTAACCGTTCTTCAAAAGCAGCACAAAAAGCTGTAGAACTTGGTTATACAAATGTGTATAACGCATGGGATGGAACAAAAGAACACGAATACAAATTCTAAGAAAATATTGTAAAAAAGAGTAAAAAATAAAATTATTTATTAGGAAAAAAACTATTTTTAAGTTATACTAATAGAAGACGAGGTTCTACATAAATACACAAAAATTTAAGGTACTACCTTGTCTTTTATTAAATAAGGAGAGGAAGAAGATAAATGAAATATAATAAGTTTTTAGCTGTGAGTATGTCAGCGGTGTTATCATTAGCCTTAGTAGGATGTTCAACTACTTCATCTGCAAAAGAATTGAAAGGTGAAGAGTTAAACAAAATTCAAAAAGACGATAAGGAAAAAGAAAACTATCTAGTTATTGATGTAAGAGATGAGGCGTCTTATAAAGAAGGGCACCTTAAACATGCAATTAACATTCCATTGTCAAAAATAGAGAAAAGTATCGAAGAAATTCGTACATGGAGAGAGAAGAAAGTAGTTGTTTATAGTGATAAATCTGATAAAACAAAAGATGCTGTAGAAAAATTAACGAAACAAGGGTTTAAAGATGTTTCTGGAGCTCAAAATTTAAAAGACTATAATTATGATATTGTGAAATATTCATCATTAAGTAGTGGTAAATTCCAAGATGCATTATTAGATACAGCTGCAAACAATGTGTTCTTAGATGTAAGAGATAAAGCTGATTTTGAAAAAGGACATGCAGCAGGTGCTAAAAATATCGATGTCAAAAAATTGGATGATTTAAAATCAATTTTACCAGAAAACAAAGAATTACCAATATATGTGTATAGTTCTACAGGTAATAGTTCTTCGGTAGTAGCTCAAAAACTTATTGATTTAGGATACAAAAATGTATTTAATGCAATTGATGGAACTAAAGAGCACAGTTATAAATTTGAAATTGCAGATTGCTGTAAAGATCCAAGTGACGCAGTAAAAGGTGCAGAGCATAAGGAAGGTCACGAAGGACACAATCACTCTTCAGATAAGAAAGATGATCATTCAGGGCATAATCATTAATATTTAAAGTATAGGGTGACTCAAAATCGAAATTTCAATTAGAAATATTGTTATTGAGTCATCCTTTTTTATATATAATATCGATTATAAATTTAGAATAATTTTAGAGATTAAATTAAAGGAAAAATTTCAGAGATGAAAAACAAAATAATATTTTTTACAAGAGTACCGAAGATGGGTACAACAAAAACAAGGTTATATGACTTTGTTTCTCCAGAAAATGCTATCGAAATTCAAAAAAAATTAATGAAGTTGAATTATAGACTTTTAAAAGAAAGTGGAGAAGAATTAGTAGTTTATCATGATGGTCAGATTAGTGACGATAATACGATGAAGGATATTCTAGAAAATAGAGAATTTTCTTATCAAGAAGGAAAAACACTTGGTGACAAGATGTATAATGCTATTGAAGCAGAATTGAAAACTAGTGACAAGGTGATTTTATTAGGTTCTGATATCTATGATTTAAAAAAAGATATGATTAATACTACTTTTGAGAAATTAAATAATTTCGATATTGTTATAAACCCTAGTATTGACGGGGGGTACTTTTTAATAGGTATGAAGAATGCCATTAAAGAAGTATTTGATCTTCCTAGTTACGGAGATAATAGTGTTTTAGAGAATCTGCTTGCTGTTTGTAAAGAACAAGGATTAAGTTATTATTTAGGTAAAAGTGGACTTGATATAGATACAAAAGAAGATCTTCTATTTGCGGAAACAGGTTATAAGAATATTAAGTTACTAGGTGCAGGAGAATATAATATTAACTTTACCTTTGATGATAGAGATTTGAAAAAAGTTCTTAGAATAAATATGAAGAGTCAGATGAATCTTAAAAATCAAATAGAGTATGAATATGAGACTCTGCAATTGTTGAAAGATAGCGGAGTTACACCAAAACCTTATAAACTAGTGACGGAAACAAATTTATTGCCATATAAATATTTGACGATGGAGTTTTTAGAAGGTAGAGCACTTAATTATAAAACAGATATGTATATTGCAGCTTATTTATTAAGTAAGGTTCACAATACACCATATGGTGACAACAATTTAATCGATGCAGCGAATCCATTCCAACTTATGTTTGATGAATGTAAACAAATGGCGGGTGAATATTTAGCTTGGGATAAAGCTGATGACAAGGCTAGCGCCTACATCAAATCTTTCTTAGATAAATGTTTAACTCTTATACCTGAGAAGTATAATATAGCTAATCCATGTATTATAAATACAGAACTAAATTCAGGAAACTTCCTGATTGGAGAAAGAAAAGAAGACAGTTATGTTATTGATTGGGAGAAGGCATTAATAGGGGAGTGTGAACAAGATTTAGCTCACTTCCTAGCGCCGACGACAACATTTTGGAAGACTGATATTATTTTAGAGAAAGAAGAAATTGATGAATTCCTAGAAGAGTATAATAAATATCGTACTTTTGATCGAGAAAGATTTGAAAGATATCTAATATTTAATTGTCTTAGAGGTGTGACATGGTGTAGTATGGCGTTTAGACAGTATAGTGAGAATGATAAGATGCTGATGGATGAGACTACATTTAAAAAAATAGCTTCATATATTGAATTAGAATTTTTAGAAAAAGTATCAGTATACTTTAAATAGGAGGAGAGTAATGACTGAGTTTATTCAAAGTTTTGGTGTTTTAGCACCTATTATTTATGTGTTAATGTTTATGTTCTTACCGGTATTTTTCTTCCCGGTACCGATTCTTGCTGTTGCTGGAGGAGTAGCGTTTGGTTTTGTTGAGGGTAGTTTACTAACTTTCGTTGGAGCTTCATTAAATTGTTATATTATGTTTGTAATTTCTCGTCGTTTTGGACGCGAATGGGTGAAAAACTACCTTAAGAAAAAAATGACACCGAAGCAACATGATAGAATCTTTAATGTTAGTGATGAAAAGTTGATGATGAGTCTAGTAATTTTGAGACTTATTCCTTTAGTGCCATATAATATGATAAATTATGGATATGGTTTAACAAATATAAGTTTAACAAAATATATGATAGCGAGTGTACTTGGAATAATTCCAGGAACAGTAGTGTTTTTAAACTTCGGAGCTACAAGTACAAATGTCTTTAGTAAAGAGTTTTTAATAGCATCATTATTAGTAGTTTTATTAACGGTTGGTTCTATCTACTTATCTAAATTAGTAGAAAAAAGAGAACAACAAAAGAAATCTGCAAATGAATAAAAAAATAAACTCTCAGGATGTTTTCAATCTTGAGAGTTTATTTTTTATATTTGGATAATATGAACTTCTCCAAAATTAACAGAACCGTTTAGTATAATTTTAACATCATTTGCAACACTGTTAGAATCTGTTGGAACTTTAGCTAAGAAACTATTTGTATTATTTTCAACAGCCCATTCTTTTGGGATATATATTTTTAAATCTCCAAAAGAAACAGATACATTTAGTTCAAAGTTTTTTATTGGATAGGTATCTAGTTTTTCAAAATAGATACTTGTACTTCCGAATTTAGTAGAAGTAGTGAAAGAATCAGATTTAGTTATATCTATATACTGTGTATTTTCACCAAATGTTACATCAGAATAATCGTGTCCATTATGTATTTTTTGATAGCTTTTTTTTCTGTAAATCTTTTTGAATTCTTTATATTTATATCTTCTAGGTAAAATCATAGAAATACCTATGCTAAGAAAAATAGCAACTAAGAATATTTTCCATCCTGATATGTTTGCAAAGTGATAATTTTTGTTATAAACATAAAATAATAATGCTAGTGGGAATATTGTTCCAAAAGAGTCAAAATCCATTAAACCTCGAATTGCAAAAAATCCAAGAACTACAGTACATATAGCTAAGAAGATTGATCCGTTTGGAAAAATACTGAATCCATCAAGTAGAGTAGTTATAGCTAGTATTATAAAAAATAATCCAATAAAACTTCTTCTCATTTTCTTTACCTCATTTCTTTTAATTTGTCTTTTAATATTTTATAGTAATGTCTTGATATGTGGACTTGCTTCTTAGAATCATAAAAAGAAGCGGTACTAGAGCCAGAAAAAGATTTTTCTAGCGAATAAATTACTTTTGTATTTATTATAGAGCTCTTAGAAATTCGACAATAATAAAATGGAATCATCTTCTCTAATTCATACAATTTAAACTTCACTTCGAAGAATTCATCTGTAGTATGAGCATATACCTTATTATCAGAAGTTTCAAAAAATAATATTGATTCAAGTGGGATGAAATATTCTGAGTCACCTTTATAGAAAATTATTTTTTGAGAATTTAATAAAGCTTTTTCAACTAGTTCTTTAATTAATATTACATCATTATTTAAGTCAGGTGTCTTAATAACAAGTTCGATGTCTTTAAGCGCTGAATCTAATTCTATGTTAATTTTCATATTGTCTCCTTTCTAAATGTTTATAGGTATATTATATATTATTTCAACGTAAAAATTAATAGCTTTTAGGTAAGTGGTAAAAAACCAGTTGTAAGTGGTATAACTATGGCATATGAGAACACTTGTGATTTCATAAATAGAATAGTATTCTGTATACGTTAACATATCATCTTGCATTTTTACAATATTTATTGTATAATATAAACATACTTGGGAGTGGATGAGTTCTGGTGTGCTCTCTAGTCTTCAAAACTAGTATGAGGGGTTAAGAGCCTCTTGGGTGGGTTCGATTCCCACACATTCCCGCCAGTTTTTTTATTCTTTAGACATATAAAAGCCATCATGGAGTGATTTTCATGATGGCTTCTTTCTATTTATTTAGTAGTAATAATAGAGACAATAGTATAGAGAAAATCAATATAATAAATATACTTTTGTTTTTATCGATTATATATTTATTATAGTGAGTTCGTTTTTTAAAGTCTTCATAGGCATGTACTGTCATCGCTTCAGATATTTGAGGTTGCCAAGTTAAAGCTATAAATATAGCTTTAGCATAGTAGTAAGGTGACCAAAAAGGTAAGAAGATACCCCTAAGTCGACTTGATTTTGTAATCATTTGGGTTTCGTATTGTATTCTTGGCAATGCTTGAATAACTACTAGGAGACCATAGACTACATTAGATGAAAGTCCATGTTGTTCAAGATATTTTAATAGTTCCACTAGAGAGATGTATGTTGCTAAAATTAAACCTAATCCTGCAAAACCATATGTTCTAGTAAAAATTAAAAGAGCGTATTTATAATTAGAAGTTTGAACAATAATAGCCCAGGCAGAACCTATTGCAGGTAGAAGAGGTAGGAATAGAAAAATTAGTAACTTATTCCAATATTTTGACGAAACTAATAAAACTATTGTTGTGCATATTATAGTAATATTTAGAGCTAGTAATTTACTAAACGAAATCCAAATAGTTAATAACATTATTATTAGAGTAAGAGTAGGACTAATTATTTTCTTTTCCATAATTATCCTCCGTTATACAATGCAAAGTATTATTTGAGATTTCAATATGGTAATCACTTCTGTTATTTAGCGGTTCTAATCTATGGCTAACAATAATAAATGATTGACCTACAAGCTTCTTATTCTCTTCTATCCAATCCATGATGAATGAACAGGCCCTTTCATCTAGATGAGTAAAAGGTTCATCTAACAGCAACAGATCAGTTTTTTGACTTAATAAACACATAAGTTGAATAAGTTTTCTTTGGCCACCGCTGTAATAATATAAACTTTTATCGAGTTCTTTTTCTAAATCAAATTCTTTTAAAAGTCTTTCTTGCCACATGTTAGCGTGATTCCAAATATCTTTTTGCATAGATATTTCTTCTCGTGGCATTAAACTAATAAATTGCTGAAAGGCATCCTGTAGGCAGGTACTTATTTTTCTATATAACTTTCTTGATTTTTTCACTTTGCTATCTTTAAAATAAATATTTCCCTTATATTTTTTTAATTGGGAAATAGCATGTAGTAGTGTTGTTTTTCCTGTTCCATTATCTCCTGTTAGTGTGGTAATTCCCTTATGTATTTTAAAGTTTGTTGTGTTTAATAATTTTTTGTTGCCTTGAGTAATAATGACGTCTTCAAGTTTCAGCAATTCTTCTGTTTGTATATTTTTAGCTAGATTTATAGTTGTATTTTTTATGCTTGGATTTTCTATTAATTCCAAACTCCCATTAGAAAGATAATAGAAAGTATCTGCATAGTTCAAATATAGTTGATATTCGTGATCACAAACTATTATTGTCACACCTTGATTGTTTAAGTCTTTAAGTAAGGTTAATAGAGAGCTACGCGTTTTCTTATCAACATTTGCAAAAGGTTCATCTAATATTAATATTTCACTCCCCATCGCTAAAGCTACAGCAAATGCAGCACGTTGACGTTCTCCTCCAGATAATGTATGAATATGTTTATTTGCGAGTTCTTTTGTCTTAGTGATTGATAAAGCATACTCTAGTTTTTCATTAATAACTTGTGCTTCTAAACAGAGATTTTCTAAAGCAAAGATTATCTCTTCTTCTAAAGTAGGCATAACAAATTGATTAATTGCATGTTGCATCACATACCCTATGTTTCTAACATGTTCTTGCATAGGTATATCAACTATATTTTTTTCTTTGTAAGTTATGAGTCCGTCGTATTTTTCCTTATTTAATTTACAAATTGTTCGAAGTAGGGTAGACTTGCCACTACCAATATTTCCTGTTAAAACTAGCCAACTGTGCTCTTTTATATTTAGATTAACATTATCAAATAAGACCTTGTCTTTAATTTTTAGAGAAAAATCAACGATTTCTATAATGTTCATTACTCATTACCGCTTTTTTGAACTTTATTAACGATATTTAAAATAAGTTTTACGCAGATAACGCCAAAAATTATTACTGAGATAAAACGAACAACTAATAATGCTAAAATCAGTCCGATAGAATAGGCTTCATAGCCAAGTTTGAAATATTCAAAGACAAAGCTAAAAATTGTAATACCTATTGCAGATAAGAATAGAGATTTATAATCGTAACGTTTATATTTAGTAACAAAAAATCCGAACTCTGATCCTAATCCTTGTACTATACCTGAGATAATAACCCCAGCTCCAAAAAATGAACCATATAGCATTTCAGCTAAGGCCCCTAGAACTTCACCTAAAGTTGCACTCCCTGGTTTTTTAACCAATACAGCAGCGACAGGTGCAGCCATAACCCAAAGCCCGAATAGAATCTCATTTGCGAAAGGTTGGTAACCTAGCGGAGTAAGTGCAGCCTCTAATGCAGCATAAATCCACCCTGCAGCAAGGAATATCCCCCCAAATAAGAAACCAATTAAGGCTAAAATAATAATGTCCTTTGTAGACCATTTTTTCATAAGAAAAACCTCCTGTTATTTTATTCATTAAAACAACAAGAGGTACTTTTAAATTTCATATACTTAAAAATAAACATAGTTAAATAAACATTTTCCTACGGCTGTACTAACAACGTCAGGTTCCATGGGTATAATCTCAGCTTAAAATGCACCCCAAATGTTTTAATGATTAACTAAAATTATAACATCCGTTGATAACGGTGTCAAAAAACTAGCTTACAAAAGTAGATTATTTTATTTTCTTGGCTAACATAGTAGCAAAACGCAATCTAAATTTATTTCCATTAGCATCTGTTTTGTGAAGTTGTCCAAAATCTTCATTATATTTTATAAATTCCCAGTCTTTGTAATATTCTTTAAGCTCATTTTCTTTAAAAGTAAATGGGAAAGGAAGAGGACAAGGAGTATCTTCGGTTGACATAGCAGCAACAATTAAA
This sequence comes from Gemella sp. 27098_8_155, assembly GCF_041433725.1. Classification (NCBI taxonomy): domain Bacteria; kingdom Bacillati; phylum Bacillota; class Bacilli; order Caryophanales; family Gemellaceae; genus Gemella; species Gemella sp. 27098_8_155. The sequence goes on along the minus strand of NZ_JAPWCA010000017.1, from coordinate 750 downwards.
TTATAGCCACCTATATTAGTTTGTTCTTGCATATTTTTTATTACACTAGGAATAGATTGTTCTTCGATAAACATTAAAACAACAGTTGATAGTATAAAATCATAAGTATTTCTAAGAGTTGCTGTATTTATATCGTAACTACCTATTTTAATATCTAGATTTTCAATTCTAGAAGTCTCCATTAAAAATTCTAAAGCAGGAATATTATTATCTACCGCAGTGACTTCGAAACCAAGTTTAGAAAGGAATAGAGAGTTACGTCCCTGACCAGATCCAAGGTCTAAAGTTTTACAAGGTTTGATCGTTTCTATGGCCTCTACCACTTCAGAATGAGCAGGATTAATATTGTATTTGTTAGCGAAATAATTTTTTGGCTCGCAATAAAACTCTAAGAAACATTCTAAATCATCAGATAAAGGTGCAACACGGTGCCATGCTTGTGGTTCCACGAACGGAATACTACTCTCAGGTGTAAATATATGCTCCTTCACAATCTCATTTTCTTCAGTTAATTCTGTAAACTGTAGCTTTCCTTTAAGAATAGTTAATTTTGCCCAAACATCTTTTCTAGTATTGTGTTTATGTCTAAATGGTTCAGGTAGAGTTTGAGCAGTCCAATTTGGTAATCTTTTGTAACATACTAAGTTTTCTGTCATTTTAATCTCCTTACTAATGGATAATTTTAAGTTAATTATACCATGTAAAATATAAAAATAAAATAATGGAAGTGACTCAAAAATCGTGATTTCG
>NZ_JAPWCA010000016.1:0-38085 GCF_041433725.1 Gemella sp. 27098_8_155 | reverse complement strand
TTCGTAGAAATCGATTTTGTCGAGTCACCCCCGCAAAGTTTATTAGATATCTAAAAAGCTTTTATAAAGCGAATTTAGATATCAATAAACCACTGCGTCTATGAATTCTCATAGACACTTTGTTAAAATTTAGGACTTTTGGGTCAAGTACTACTTAAATTATTTATTATTCTACTGTTACTGATTTAGCTAAGTTACGTGGTTTATCCACATCTAAACCTTTAGTATAAGCTGCATAGTATGCGAATAATTGTGTAACAACGATACTTGCGATTGGAGCAAGATCTTCATTTACGTTAGGAATAGCATAATCACCTTTACGAGCTAATTTTTCTAATGTAATGATTAGAGTATTAGCTCCACGGCTAGCTACTTCACTTACGTTACTACGTGTATTTAAGTCTAGTTTAGCGCTTGTAATAAGAGCCACTACTGGTGTTCTTTCTTCTATAAGAGCGATTGTACCGTGTTTTAATTCTCCTCCGGCAAATCCTTCTGTTTGAATATATGAAACTTCTTTAAGTTTTAAAGCTGCTTCACATGCACTATAGTAGTCAATTCCACGTCCGATATAGAATGCATTACGTTCAGTGAATAAGTTTTTAGCTAAGTCTTTGATAGTTTTTGTATCATCTAAGATTGATTCGATTGCTGAAGTAATTACTGATAACTCTTGCTCAATATCAAATTTAGGCTGTCTTGAAAGTTGTTTAGCTACTTCGTAAGCTAGTATACTTAGTGTTGCGATTTGAGCAGTATATGCTTTAGTAGAAGCAACCGCAATTTCAACACCTGCGTGAAGTAATAATGTATAGTCACATTCACGAGATAGAGTTGAAGCATCAACGTTAGTAAGTACTAAGAATTTATAATCTTCATTTACACTACGTAATTTTGTTAATACTGCACGAAGGTCAGCTGTTTCTCCTGATTGAGAAAGGAAGATAAACATTGGTTTTTTAGATAATAATGGTACGTTGTAAGCAAATTCTGATGCTAGGTGTACTTCTGTTGGGATACCAGCCCATTTTTCGAAGTAGTTTCTTCCTACTAAACCAGCGTTATAACTTGTACCACATCCGATGATGTATAGTCTATCCGCATCTTTTACGTTGTTAATAATTTCGCTGTCAATATTTACATCATGTCCATCGAAGTAGTGAGAGATGATGTTACGCATAGCTCCTACTTGTTCATGAATCTCTTTAATCATGTAATGCTCGTGGATACCTTTATCAATTTCTCCAGCGTTTAAGTTAGTTGAGAAACTTTCACGCTCTACGATATTACCTTCTTTATCTTCGATAGTTACGCTATCTTTTTTCACGATAACAATTTCACCATCGTTGATTTCTAAGAAGTTGTTAGTGTACTTAATCATTGCTAAAGCATCACTACCAACATAGTTTTTATTTTCTTCTCCTAGTCCAATAAGAAGTGGACTTTTGTTTTTTGCTACATATAATGTATCTTTATCTTCTGTGTCGATTAAACAAAGTGCATAAGATCCTTGTAATTTAGATACAGCTTTTTTGAAAGCTTCTTTAGTATCAAGACCACGATCGCTATAAACTTGTACTAATTGAACGATAACTTCAGTATCAGTTTCAGAAACAAGTTCTACACCTTTGAAAAATCTATCTTTAAGTTCTTGGAAGTTTTCGATAACTCCATTGTGAACTAAAATAAAACGTTTGTTGAAGCTTTGGTGAGGGTGAGAGTTAGTTGTGTTAACTCCACCATGAGTAGCCCAACGAGTATGACCAATACCTAATTCTAGGTGAAGACCTTCAGGTATTAAGGCTTCTAGGTTTTTAATACGACCTACAGACTTAGTAACGCTAGCTTCTCCGTTAACAACACCAGCGATACCAGCTGAGTCGTATCCACGGTACTCAAGACTACTAAGTCCATCGATTAAAAACTTAACTCCATTTGCTTCTCCAACAAATCCTACAATTCCACACATATAAAAAATTCCTCGCTTTTTCTTTTATTTATTTTTTATAGAAAGTACTATAAAGTTTTATATCTATGCTCAAATATATTGTACTTCATTAAGTTTATGTAAACCTTAAAAGAAGACATAATGAGCCTATAGAGAGGTGATAATGATTTTGAAGGGCAAGTTTTTCACGTCATTCTTCCTTAAAAACTAAGTTGGGAGCGACTTAAAAATCGTGATTTCACAGAAATCGATTTTGTCAAGTCGCCCCCGCACAGTTTATTAGATTTCAAAAGAGTTTTTTAGCGATCTTTGAAATCAATAAACCACTGCGTCTAAGTATGACTTAACATACTTTGTGAAATGTTTTACTTTTATACACCTAAATATTTCGTCGTCTCTTCGTTCCTAGAAATATTAAGATCTACCCCAGCAGTGGCAACTAAAGTTTTTTACGTCATTCTTCCTTAAAAACTAAGTTGCTGTTGCATACGCTATATCTAAATATTTCGTCGTCTCTTCGTTCCTAGAAATATTAAGATCTACCCCAGCAGTGGCAACTAAAGTTTTTGTCGTCATTCTTCCTTAAAAACTAAGTTGCTGTTGCATACGCTGTACCTAAGTATCTTGTCGTCACTACGTTCCTAAAGATACAAAGGTACACCCCATTGTACATTATCTAACGAAACTCTCTGGTTCCGAAAAAGCATCCGCCGAATTTTCGATAACTTTTTTCCTCGTCAACTAAGCTCAATTTAACCTTTAGAACTTAGTTCGGGCGCTATAACTATAAATCTAATTTACCTCCTAATATTTTAATCGTACATATTATTATACTAGATAAGAAGAGCATTGTAAACTGAAAGGATATATTTACATAAACTCAGATATTGAAATATAGTATCTAAAAATTTAACACTAATTTTTAGAATTGCAGAAATATTAGCTTGACCAATGAAAAAACCTACTCACTTTATAAGTAAGTAGGTTTTAATGTTATTAACGGTGAGAATTTGTAGCTACTTCTTTAGCATTTTTCACTTCATCAGGAAGGTTGATTTCTTTAACGTTATTTACGTTAGAATATTTAATGATTTGTTTGATTTTCATTGTAGTTGGAGTTGGAGTATCTTTAGATGCAAGTTCTATTGATACTTCGTTGTTAACTGGTGTAAAGTCTTTAGTAACTACAAGTTTAATTGAAACGTTTTTGAAATCAACGTTGTTAAATGAACTAGGAGTTACTTCACTTCCTGAAGAAGCGTTAGCAACAGCAGCCATAAGTTCTTTGAATTGTTCTCCATTTCCTGTGTATGTTAGAACATAGTTTCCATTTTCTTCAGTTTTCTTGAAGTCTTTAGCAATTTTTTTGTAGAATTCTAAAATTTTATCTGAGTTAGCAATTTTTTTAAGATTTTCAAATTGCGCTGTTATACTGTTGTTTGAACTTTTAACCCATTCGTTTTGTCCTGTTGATTTTGCATAAGCTGTTCCATCTTTAATGTACAACTCTAATGTTTGACTTTGTCCTTGAGCTTTTACGTTAGTAGTTGCTTTCATTGTAAGAGGTTCTAAAATTAATGAACCAGATACAGTGTTTTCGATTGTTTGAGTCTGTTCACCGATTAAGATTTCAGAACTACTAGTAGCTTCGAAATCTGTACTCTTAATATTTTTAGATGATTCTACTGATTTATTAACGATTTGTTCTGTAGAAGCCCCCATGCCACAGGCAGCAAGAGTAACTGAAAGAATAATCGTTGCAACAAGCAATAGATATTTTTTTAATGATTTTGTCATGTGTCTCTCCTTAACTTTAATAAAAATAGATGTTGATAATCTATTTTATAATATTTATTTTTATAGCATTATTCTATCATATTATAGCCAATATTACTATATTAATAAGTTTATTTTTGAAATATCTGTAATAAATAGTATGGGTTATAACTAAAGAGAATATTTTGGTCTAATGTTTTGCAATATTTTTCGTAAAAATAGTAAAAAATCTGTTGACTTATATCAATGATGGATATATAATTATATCAAAGATAGATATATCAATGATGGATATAGATAAGAAATATCTCTAATTAGGTTAGGAGGGATAAAATGGCAAAGGTAAGCCCTTATGAGACGGGCGAATTAACGGATAGTATATTTTTTACACTTCTAGTTTTAACAGAACCTATCCACGGTTATTTAATAATGCAAAAGGCGGCAGAGATCACAGAAAATAATATTATTATCGGCCCTGCGACAATGTATACGACTTTAGGAAAAATGGTTTCTGTTGGCTGGATTGAAGATAAGGAAATCGACAATTCGAAAAAAGAATATCATATTACTCCAAAAGGTATGGAAGTTTTGGAGAAAAATTTAAAACTTCGACAGTTTTTACTTGACGTAGCTAAGAAGTTTATAGGTGGTGGAAGTGATGAGTAAATATAAGGTGACACATACATTCGCTTTAACAAATAAGAGACTCATGAGAAAGTTAGAAAGATATAGTGCTAAGGGCTGGCATTTTAAAAAGTTTCTAGGATTCTTCATTTTATTAGAAAAAGGAGAAAAAATTAACTACAAATACGAATTGGTATATGATAAAAAGTTCGATTCTGAACGTGAAGATTTCTATAAGTTTAACGGTTGGAAAGTAGTTAGAAATAGTTTTTTCTGGCAAATATTACGAGGAGAACCTTCAGCAACTACACTATATACAGATAATTTGAGTGAAGAATATATGTGGCTATATAGAATAAGATTTAATGCGAAAATCATGTTAGGGTGTTTTCTTATAGCTTTAGTGACGCACATAATAAATAAATTTTTAATGCCATCTGAAGTAATAGATTTTATTACAGGAATGTCTTTTGGCTTTGGTTTAGGACTAGGTGCTGTAAATATAGCGTTCTTTGTAAAATATTTATTTTTAAAGAGAAGAAAGGATTGACTTTATGAAGTATAAATATGTTCCGGTATTTATAAGCTATGATAAAGTAGCGGATAAAATGAATTATCTTGCTGCTGGGGGATATGAATATGATAAAGAGGCTATAGTGGCAATCAGAATGAAGAAAGTTTCAGAGGTTAGTGATAAGCAATACAAATTTATCTTTGATAAACAGTTTACACCTGAGATAGAAGAGTATTATAAAGCAACTGGTTGGAATCTTCATAAGTTTCAATTTTATAATTTGTTTAGGCTAGCTGAAGGGACTTCAAGTTCGTACCCAATATATACTGATACTGAGACGGAATTAGAGTTTATCAAGTATAGATTGTTAAGATTTATAGTTTTGTTTATTTTAATAAGTATAATAGGGGTATTGTATTTTACTAATATTAAGTGGGTAATTAATAGTGGAATACCTGATCTGTTAGCCATGTTAATAGGTGGATTAATAGGTGGTATATTTGGTTACTGTATAAGTGGACTTGGAATGTTTTTACCGAAATATTTTAAGTTAACAAAAGAAATAAAAAATAATGACGAATAAAAAAGGGATATAACTTTTAATAAGTTAGGAAATGAGGTAAGGGCTATGATTTTAGAATTTAAAAATGTAGAGAAGAGTTTTGGTAATAAAAAGGTTCTTAAGGGAGTTAGCTTCACAGCGAAAAGTGGGGTGGCTAATGGATATTTAGGACGAAATGGTAGTGGTAAAACTACAAGTTTTAGAATTTTGTTAGATATATTCAAGCCAGATAAAGGTGAGATTTTATTAGACGGAAAACCTCTAGATCACAGTAAGGTGAAAATTGGATATTTACCAGAAGAACGTGGAATGTACGATGGTGTTGGACTAGTAGATCAGCTTACGTACTTCGGAATGCTAAAAGGTATGAAGAAGAAAGCAGCACAAACAGAAGCAAAAAAATGGTTAGAGTATTTCGAATTAGAAGATAATAAACAAGCATTAAAAACATTATCTAAAGGTAATGCACAAAAAATTCAAATTATTCAAAGTGTTATGAATGACCCAGATATTCTTGTTTTTGACGAACCATTCAGTGGACTTGATCCGGTGAACGTATCGAAGTTAAAAGAAATAATTACAGACTTTATCAAAAAAGATAAACTAGTTATTTTCTCATCTCACCAAATGCCAGTTGTAGAAACATTCTGTGAAGACATTAATATACTAGAAAAAGGGGAAATTACTTTAAGTGGAAATCTAGATTATATTAAAAAACAACTAGGACATGGAAAAATGATCTTGAGTGTTAGTAACTTAGAAAAAGAAGAGTTGCTAGCTAATCTAAGATCTATACCATTAGGTATCGAATACTCATTAGTACCAGAGGGAGTACTTCTTGATTTTAAAGAAGAGGGATCTAAAAAAGAACTATTAGCAAAACTTGCAGGAAGCAGCTTTAATATAGAAGAATTTAAACTTTATAAACCATCGTTAGAAGATATATTCAAGGAACAGGTAGGTAAGTAGTTATGAAGAATTTTAGTACAGTATTTAATTTCGAGTTAAAACAATTTTTCGCAAAGAAAGCGACAAAAGTTATTATGGCAATATACTTCGTTATCGCTATAGGTATAACATTTGTACCATCGATTGCGAACAGTAATCTTTTCAAAGGTGATAGCAACGATAATTTCAATCGTAGTGCATATGTTGTAAAAGATGCAAATATTAAATTAGAAGATCTAAAAGAAGCTAAAAAATATGATAGTAAAGAGGCTTTAGAAAAAGACATTAAAGATAAAAAATTAGATGAAGGTATCGTCTTAACTAAAGACAGTTATGAATATTTATCTAGACAATCTATCTTTAGTAAAGGTAGCAGTGAATTCAAAGAAGCTTTTGGAAAGAACGTAGAAAAATTAGTCTATAAACAAAATGGTTTAGATTATGATAAAGTAACTAACGTGAAATCACATCTACCTCAACCTGTACCTGTGAACGTAAGTGGAGATTCTGATATTCAGACACAAGTAGTAAATGTTGTAGTAGTTTATGCTCTTACATTTATTGTCTATATGACGGTAGTTCAATTTGGTAGTGTAGTTGCAACAAATGTTGTTAAAGAAAAAAGTAATAGAGCTATGGAACTATTAGTAGTCACTGTAAATCCTAGAACGTTAATTTTAGGAAAAGTACTAGCTTTATCAATTGCGGTACTTATTCAAATGGGCTTAATCATAGGTGGTTTATTTGCAGGTCTAAAAATTAATGGTTCTAGATATAGCGATAATATTAAACATATTATAGAAAACGTAGACTTGAAAGTCCTTGGTGTCGGACTAGTGTTTGCTTTAACTGGATTCGTAATGTTTATGTTTATGTACGCGGCATTCGCTTCACTAGTTAGTAAGATTGAGGATGTCAACGGAGCGATAACTTTACCGATGTTAACATTTATGGGTGCATTCTTCGCAAACTACTACATTATGGGTTCAACAGGAGATACTAAAATTGCAGAGATTTTATCATATGTTCCATTCACATCATACTTTGTAATGTTTACACGTTATGCAATTAGCCACGTTTCTATTCAAGAATTAGGATTATCTTATGGTATATTAGCTTTAACTACATTACTTGTAGCATTTGCGAGTGTTAGAGTATATAGACTAGCAACATTAAGATATGGTCAAAAATTAAACTTCTTCAAATTATTATTTGGGAAATAGGAGAAGTCAAAATAAATTAACACCACATAATAGATTATCTAGTATGTGGTGTATTTTGTATATCTGAGTTGACTATTTATAACTTGAGTTATAGTATTATTTATTCATTGCACTTATTTCATATTTATGTTAAAATAAAATCATAAAGAGAGAGCCGTTTGCACTGACTTTACTAATAATTTCTTAACTCACTACGTTCGTAGAAATTATAGTAGTCGTAGTATAAATTATTCGTAATATTTTTCTTCAGTCTATGACTTTGAAAAATAAACGACTAACTTAATAGACGGTGACTCTGATTAATTATAGTTGAAAATAACTGTCTTAACCGTTCAAAGTTTTAAAGATGGTTATTTTTTATTGTCTTTTTTTAATGCCATAATGCACGCACTAACTATTGAAACAATTAAAAGGTTTATTCCAATAATTGTTTGTACAATTTCATATGCCGACAACATGCTACTCCCTTCTTCAAGATTTTAGTGTATGCGGACATAACACCAACTCCTTTCATAGAAAAGTAGCCACCATCTTTGTAGAAAGTATTATACTCTCCAACTTCTCTCTCCGATTTTGATTATATCAGATTAATTAGTGATTATCAACGATTTTAAGAAATTAATAGGATTATTTTAATATTGTTAATAACAGTAAAGATTATATAAAAAAGATAATTACAAAGGAGATAGTTATCATTTACAAAATTAATAAAATTTAAATATATAAAATTTAATTATATATTTTAAAAAAATATTATTTTCAGTAAATTTGAATCGGCATTCAAAAGATTCAAATTTTGAGTCTTTTCTTTTTTCTTTTTTTCTAATAAAAAGGTATAATATAGAAATGAAAAAATTATAAATAAGGAGGTTACTCTTATGAGTGAGTTGAAAAGAACGATAGGTTTCATGCCGGCTTTTATGACTGTAATAGGTTCAGTAATTGGAGCAGGGGTGTTCTTTAAGGCAGCTGTAATTTATAAAACTACAGGGACGATGAGTCTAGGGTTGCTTGCTTGGGTTCTTGCTGGAATTATTACTATCTGTGCCGGTCTTACTGTTGCAGAACTTGCGGCATCTATTCCTGAAGTAGGAGGGATGGTCGTTTGGATAGAGAGAACTTATGGGAAAACTGCAGCATTCTTATTAGGATGGGCTCAGTCGGTAATTTATTTCCCTGCGATGATTGCGGCTCTTGCTGTTATTTTCTCTACACAAGTTTTAAACTTATTAAATTTAGATAAAGCGTGGCATCTTCCTATAGCCTTTGCTGCTGCAGCGTCGTTAATGTTTTTAAACTTTCTAGGTGGAAAAATTGGTGGGGTAATTCAAACAGTAGCTACCATTTGTAAATTAATACCATTAATAGTAATTATTGGATTTGGATTATTCCAAAGTGATTCACAGCCGCTACAATTATTACCTATAGAAGCGGGGAAAGATATTTCATTTGCTAGTGGACTAGGTGGAGCTTTACTTGCTGCGATGTTTGCCTATGAAGGGTGGACGAACGTAGGAAGTATGGCAGGAGAGATGAAAAATCCTAAAAAAGATTTACCAAGAGCGATTTTCTTAGGACTTGCTGTTGTTATGGCAGTATATGTACTTATAAATGTTGCTTACCTTATGACTTTACCATTAGATCATGTTGCAGGTAATCAAACTGTAGCCAGTGATGTAGCTGCGAAGTTGTTCGGCGGTATTGGTGGTAAAATTATCACTATTGGAATATTAATCAGTGTATATGGAGCAATTAACGGATTCTCAATGGCTGGAATTCGTGTACCTTATGCAATGGCAAAAAGTGAACAAATTCCATTTAAAAATGTATGGACGAAGTTAAACAAAGGTGCTGTACCGGTGAATGCAGGATTATTACTTTTAGTAATAGCATTCTTAATGATGTTAACTGGTAGTTTTGATATGTTAACAGATCTATTAGTATTTGTAATGTGGTTCTTCTATACAGCAACATTCCTTGCGGTAATTATACTACGTAAAAAAGAACCAAAATTAGAAAGACCATATAGAGTACCTTTATATCCAATAGTTCCTATAATAGCCATTCTTGGTGGGGTGTATACTTTAGTAAGTACTCTAATTTCACAAACATCATTAGCTGTGGGAGGAATAGCCTTAACATTAATAGGACTATTATTCTATACAGAATTACATAAGAAATTTAAAAAATAATAAAAAAAACATCGCATATTAGAAAACCTAGTATGCGATGTTTTGTTGTTATTTGTTTCTATTTTATGAATTTATTTTTTCAGAATATGTTTAATTTATGAATAAAATTTACTATTATTAACAAGTTGAAAACATTGATATAGCAGCTCTCATAAATAGTTGATTATATATATTTAATTTGATATAATCAAAATCGGAGAGAGAAGTTAGGGAGCAGTATAGTTTCCGATGAAGATGGTGGCTACTTCAGTTTGAAAGGGGATGGTGCTATGTCCGCATACACTAAAATCTTGAAGAAAGGAGTAGCAAGTTGTCACCTTACGAAATAGTACAAACTATTATTGGTATAAATCTATTGATTGCAACAATAGTTGGAGTGTGCTTAACAGCGTTCAAAAATGACAATAAAAAATAACCATCTTTAACTTTAGCCGGTTAGATGGTTATTATTATAACTAACTAATTGAGCCACCGTCTTTAAAACGGCTCTCTCTTTTATGATTTTATTCTAACATAAATATCTAATAAGTTCAATGAATAAATAAGGCAATAGTTAAATTTATTGAAATTTGCTGAAATTAGTAATACTACTAAAGTAAATAATATAACATCGCATATTAGAAAACCTAGTATGCGATGTTTTGTTGTTATTTATTTCTATTTTCTAAGTAGTCTGCAATTGCAGCTACGTCTTTGTCTCCACGCCCAGATACGTTAACGATAATTAATTTATCTTTATCTAGTTTTGGAGCACGTTTGATCACTTCTGCAAGAGCGTGTGAACTTTCGATTGCTGGGATAATTCCTTCTGTTCTAGTTAATAGAAGTAAAGCATCAACAGCTTCATCGTCAGTTGCACTTACGTATTCAGCACGTTTTGCATCTTTTAGGAATGAGTGCTCAGGTCCGATACCTGGGTAGTCTAATCCTGGAGAGATAGAGTAAACAGGTTTTACTGAACCATCTTCGTTGAATAATGCGTAAGTCTTCATACCATCAACAACACCAACAGTCCCAAGAGTAAGTGTTGCTGCGTGACGATCTGTATCAAGACCACGACCAGCTGCTTCAACCCCTAGTAATGCTACTTCTTCGTGAGGGATGAATTCAGCAAAAGCACCGATTGCATTAGATCCACCACCTACACAAGCTACTACTAAGTCAGGTAGACGTCCTTCTTTTTCTAAGATTTGGCGTTTTGCTTCTTGACTGATAACTTTTTGGAAGTCTTTTACAATAGTAGGATATGGGTGAGGTCCTACTGCAGATCCTAGTACGTAGAAAGTATCGTCGATGTTTTCAATCCATGCTTTGAATGCAGCGTCAACAGCTTCTTTAAGAGTTTTTTCTCCTTCTTGAGCTGCGTGAACTTTTGCTCCTAGCATTTCCATTCTAAATACATTTAATCTTTGTCTTTCTACATCAAGAGCTCCCATGTAAATTTCACATTCCATACCGAATTTTGCAGCGGCAGCAGCTGTAGCTACACCGTGTTGACCTGCACCTGTTTCAGCGATAACTTTCTTTTTACCCATACGTTTTGCAAGTAAAATTTGTCCGATAACGTTGTTAAGCTTGTGTGCTCCAAGGTGGTTTAAATCTTCACGTTTAAGATAGATTTTTGCCCCTCCAAGGTGGTTTGTTAAACTTTCAGCGTAGTATAGTGGAGTTTCACGTCCTGAGTAATCTTTTAAGTAGTGAGCGTACTCTGCTAAAAACTCTTCATCATCTTTGTATTTGTTGTAAGCTGCTTCTAGTTCATCAAGAGCTTTTTGTACAACCTCAGGCACGAAGCTTCCTCCAAATTCTCCAAAGTATCCTTTTAAGTTGTTTAAGTTATTTTCTAAGTTTGTCATAATTGTTTATTTCCTTTCGAATTGTCTATAAGATTTGTATAAGTTTTTTATTTTACCCCAAAAAGAAAAGACCGTATAGAATTCTATACGGCCCTTTTGCGAAATTTAAAACGAATTTTCTACAGCCGACATAGACACTTTTTAGAGTACACTAAAGTTGCGTCTACGTCATAAAAACATACACACAACATTATCTACGCCAGTTTTGCCAAGATTTTAAAGTTGTTGTTTGTTTCATTTGTAGTTCCTCCTTTTCGTTTTTGTTGTTTTTATTATACACATTATTATTTATGAATGCAAGCTTTTTTTGAATAAATTTCTAAATTTTTCTGACAATTAACTAAAAAACTCATTCTTGTTAAGGTTTTCCAGAGCTGTTTATTATGAAATTCTTTAAGAAGAATTAGTATAGTGATTCTTTCTACCTAAACTATTGTAAAAGTGATATAATAGAAAAGTGAAAAAATGGTATGGAGGTGCAACTTGAAATTATCGGTATTAGCCAGCAGTAGTAGTGGAAATAGTATTTATATAGAGCATAATAATTTTAAATGTTTAGTAGATGCTGGACTGACTGGAAAAAAAGTAGTAGAAAACTTGGCACAAATTGAGCGTGATATTAAAGATATCAATGCAATTTTTGTAACACATGAACATATTGACCATATTAAAGGAGTAGGGGTACTCGCAAGGAAATATAATATTCCTGTTTATGCTAATAAACTTACTTGGCAAAATATGACTAAGTGTGGTGAAATTAGCTCGGATCTTAAGTTTCATTTTGAAAAAGAAGAGAGTAAAATTTTTGATGATGTAGTTGTTAATAGTTTTGGAGTTAGTCATGATGCGATTAATCCACAGTTTTACACTTTTGAGTGTGATGGGAAAAGGGTAAGTATTCTTACGGATACGGGTTATGTTTCTGATAAGATGATAGATTATGTTAAAGATTCACATACGATTGTCTATGAGAGTAATCATGAGGAGAATGTTCTACTTAGTGGACCTTATCCATGGACGACTAAACAACGTATTTTATCAGATATGGGTCACTTATCAAATACAGATTCTGCTAATTATTTAACGAAGATAGTAGGAGATAATACAAAAAATGTCTTTTTAGCCCATTTAAGTGAGCAAAATAATACAAAAGAACTTGCTCGTATGGCAACGGATATGACGCTTAAACACAAGGATATAGATTGTGTTCTAGAAGCTGATAAAACTATTGATTGTAATGATAAAATAATTATTATGGATACTGATCCAGTAGTTCCGACTAAGATAATAGAAATATAAAAATTAGTAATAAAGCGACTTGATAAAATGTTTTTTAGAAAATAAGATTTTGAGTCGTTTTTTTCGATATATTCAGAGGAAATTTTAGTAGTTTTATAGAGTGTTTTGATAAATATTCAGAAAATTCTAGATTTTTCTCTCTGAATTTTACTTTTTTATTGCTTTTTTTCTAAAAATTTTATAATATAGTATTATGCTGTTTTTATTTAAGGTTATGATTTATAAAAAAATCTGATTAGAAATAAAACAATATTAATTGAAAATGCAAAAAGAAATAAAGTTTAAATTTGTATTTATTATTGAAGTAAGTTATTTTTTGGAAGGAGATAGGTAAATGGAGAAACTATTAGAGATTAAAAATCTAGAAACAGCTTTTAGAATTAAAGATGATTACTTTAATGCTGTTGATAAAGTTAGTTTAGACCTATATAAAAACGAAGTATTAGCTATCGTTGGAGAGAGTGGTTGTGGTAAGTCGACATTAGCGACTACTATTATGCGTCTTCATAATGAAAATCTTACTAAGTCAACTGGAGAAATTATTTTTAATGGGAAAAATATTCTTGACTTAACAGAAGATGAGATGAATAAAATTAGAACAAAAGATATTGGAATGATTTTCCAAGATCCACTTTCTTCGTTAAACCCATTACACAGAATTGGAAAACAAATAGAAGAAGCCTTAATTTATCACACAGAATTAAGTGCAGAAGAAAGACAAAAGAGAGTTATCGAGTTATTAACACAAGTTGGTATCCCTAATCCTGAGCGTTGTGCAAAACAGTATCCACACGAGTTATCAGGGGGTATGCGTCAACGTGTTATGATAGCTATGGCGATGAGTTGTAAACCAAGTGTTCTTATCGCAGACGAACCTACAACAGCTCTAGACGTTACAATTCAAGCGCAAATATTAGACCTTATTAAAGGACTTCAAGCAGAAATGCATGCAGGAATTATCTTAATTACTCATGACCTTGGTGTAGTTGCTGAGATGGCTGATAGAGTAGCTGTACTGTATGCTGGAGAAGTAGTAGAAATTGGAACTGCAGAACAAATCTTCAAAAATCCAAAACACCCGTACACTCGTAGTTTATTACGTAGTATTCCTCAACTTGATGATGAAGATGCTAGTGATGACCTTTACGTTATTCAAGGGATGGTACCTTCTCTAAAAACATTAGACAGACAAGGGTGTCGTTTTGCTGATCGTATATCTTGGCTAAAAGATGAAGAACACGAACACAATCCAACTTTACATGAAGTAGAAGAAGGACATCATGTACGTTGTACATGCTATAAAAACTTTGAATTTGAAGGGGAGGAGAACAATGCTTAAAGTAGAAAATCTAAAAGTACATTATCCCATTCGCGGTGGATTTTTCAATACAATTAAAGATCATGTCTATGCAGTAGATGGGGTTGATATTGAAATCGAAGCAGGGAAAACTTATGGATTAATCGGTGAAAGTGGTAGTGGAAAAACTACTGTAGGTAAAGTAGTCTTAGGTTTAGAAAAAGCAACTGATGGACAAATTATTTACAAAGACGAAGATGTTACTAAAAAAGCAGCTCGTAAAAAACTAAAATATAATCGTGACGTTCAAATGATTTTCCAAGATGCAATGTCTAGTTTAAATCCTAAAAAACGTATTATAGATATTATTTCAGAACCTATTAGCAATTTTGAGAACTTATCTGAAGAAGATACTAGAAAGCGCGTATTAGAGCTTCTTAATATCGTAGGTATGGGTGAGGAAGCTATGTATAAATATCCATTTGAATTCTCAGGTGGACAACGTCAACGTATTGGTGTTGCACGTGCAATCGCGTGTAATCCACGTTTAATCGTAGCCGATGAACCGGTATCTGCCCTTGACCTTTCAGTTCAAGCTCAGGTATTAAACTTCATGAAAAAAATCCAAAGAGATTTTAATATAAGTTATTTATTTATCTCTCATGACCTTGGTGTTGTTAAACACATGTGTGATTATATTTATATCATGTATCGTGGTCGTATCGTAGAACGTGGAACTCGTGAAGATATATACAATAATCCACAACACATTTATACAAAACGTCTTATTGCGGCTATTCCAAGTACTAACTTAGATAAAGCTAAAGAAGTAAAAGAAGTTAGACAAGCTGTTGAAGAAGAGTATCAAAAACATTATAATGATTATTTCGATAAAGATGGAAGAGTGTATCCACTTAAAAAATTAACAGATACACACTATGTAGCTATGAAAGGAGGAGAAGTATAATGTGGAAAGTAGTTTTAAAACGTTTTTTAGTAATGATACCACAACTATTCATCCTTAGTATACTAGTGTTTGGTCTAGCTAAACTTATGCCTGGGGATCCATTTAGTGGTTTAGCAGAAAATCCAAAAATATCTCAAGAACAAATTGAGGCGATTCGTCAAGCGAGTGGGTTCTATGAACCTTGGTATCAACAATACCTAACTTGGTTAAAAAACTTCATGCACGGTGATTTCGGATTAAGTTATACTACTGGTAAATCAGTAGGGACACTTTTAGGAGAAAGAATTTTCAATACATTCAACCTGTCATTATTTACTGCGGTAATTATGTATGCAATTGCTATCCCTATGGGGATGTATTCAGGTCGTTATAATGGTTCTAAATTCGATAAATTCGTAAACTTTTATAACTTCTTCTTCCTAGCGATTCCATCATTCGTATTATACTTATTTATGATTGCATTATTTGGTTTCGGTCTAGGATGGTTCCCAACAAGTGGATCTGTAGATGTTAACCTTGATCCAGGAACATTCACATACTATATTAATAAATTGCAACACTTAATCTTACCTGGTATCTGTTTAGCGTTATTATCAACAGTATCGACTGTTCAATATCTACGTAATGAAGTTATCGACGCGAAACAAAGTGATTATGTTAAAACAGCACGTGCTAAAGGTGTGCCAGTTAAAAAAGTTTATTCAGGACACATCTTTAGAAACTCTATCTTACCAATCGCAGCATTCTTCGGATTCTCTATTACTGGATTATTCAGTGGTGGTATCTTCGTAGAAACAATCTTTGGTTACCCTGGAATGGGACAATTATTCTATCAAAGTATTCAAGATAGAGACTACAGTGTTGTTACAACGTTAATGTTATTCTCAGGATTCTTAACATTGCTTGGTAGTACTTTAAGTGATATTATCATGGCAATTGTTGACCCACGTATTAAATTAGACTAGGAGGAAGTTGAACAATGACAAAAGCAAAAGAAGAAAAAGTTATAACTAAAACTCCTTCTGGGTTTTCAGTTGTGGCTCGTGAATTTAAAAAGGATAAAGGTGCTTTTGCAGCTTTAATCACATTAAGTGCAATTTTAATTTTTGTAGTACTTTTCAATATTTACATTCGTGTGAGTGGAGTATATAGTACTTACTTTGATGTAGATTTATTAAATATTTTCTTAAAACCTGGTGAGGATGGATTCTTATTAGGTACAGACGTAGGTGGTCACTCAGTTTTTGGATGGCTAATGATGGGGATGCTTAACTCAATTCTTATCGCGGTTGCGGTAACAGCATTAACAATTGGGTTTGGTACAGCAGTAGGGTTAGTTATTGCATATTACGGAGGACGTGTTGATAATATTGTGATGCGTTTCGTAGACTTTATGGTAATTATCCCAACTCTTATGGTAATCATCGTATTCGTAAGTATTAAACGTGATTACGGACTTGTACTATTCATTCTGATTTTATCAGCGTTCGCATGGATGGGATCAACTCGTTTGGTACGTAGTAAAGCATTATCAGAATCACGTCGTGATTATGTTCTTGCTTCAAAAACTATGGGAACACCAGATTGGAAAATCATGTTACAAGGAATTTTACCAAATATTAGCTCGATCATTATCGTAGAAGCTACATTATCATTAGCTGCTAATATGGGTATTGAGGTAGGTCTGACATACCTTGGATTCGGTCTTCCAGCAGGAACACCAAGTATCGGAACTATGTTATCTTATGCAAAAGATGCAGACGTTCTTATTAATAAAATGTACATTTGGTTACCAGCAGCCCTTGCAATCTTAATCATCGTTTTATGTATCAACTCTATCGGTGGTGCATTAAGACGTAGTTTAGATGCTAGACAAAGATTATAATTTAGAAAGTCATGTAGAAAGATTTCTACATGGCTTTTTTTCGTAAAATTTTATAAAAGAGGATGAATGTTTAATTTTGCAGAGATTAGAAATTCAAAGAGAATTTGTAGCTCGATTGAGATAGATTAATATAATTGAAATAGCTAAGTATAAAAAGTATTTATAATTATAGATAATTCATTGCTTTTTAATTATCTTAAAATAAGAATTAAGTAGTTCATAAATTTTATAGATAACACAGATTTATTTTTAAGATTGATACAGAAAATTAAGATTGTTTATATAAATTGAAAGTTAATATCAACTAATATAACTAATAAATATAAAAATATTGTAAAATTTTCTGACAATTACTTGACTACTATAAATTTCTCTGATATAATTGCTAAATATAACATTAAAGAAAGACTGTACAACGTACAGCATGGAGGATAAGATAATGGAAAAGAAAAAAATGTTAAAGGTAGTTAGTTCAGCTATGGCTCTCACAATGTTACTTGCAGGATGTTCAAGCGCAAGTAACAATTCTAAGGGAACAAAGGCAGCTGTAGAGTTTAAGACAGCCGTGGACAATGGTGGAAATGCGCTTAGTGGTCAACAACTTAAAGTTGGTATTGCTTCTGCTGATCCACTAACAGGGATGTTTAACCCAATATTTTATTTACAATCAACCGATTATGATGTAATGTCGTACACTATGACTGGAGCCTTCCCAACTGATGATGCAAACCGTCTAAAACAAGATGACAAAGATGCACCAGTTATGTTCCACGTTAACCGTGATAAAAAAGAAGTTACATTAACTATTCATAAAGATCTTAAATGGAGTAACGGAGAAGACGTAAAAGCGGACGATATCGTTGCAACATATGAACTTATGGGTAATCCTAAGTACACTGAAAATGTTCGTTACAGTGATGAATACGAAGTAATCGAAGGTATGAAAGACTACCATGATGGAAAAGCTAAAAATATCTCTGGTGTAGTTAAAAAAGATGATAAAACTGTAGTACTTAAATATACAGAGATTAAGCCAGCATTATTATGGGGTAATGGATTCATCGGAGAATTCTTAAATAAAGCTCAAGTAGAAGCTGCATCAAAAGACTTCACTAAATTTGCTGAAGCAGAATTAAATAAAAAACCATTATCTTATGGACCATATTACTTAGATAAAGTAGTAAATGGGGAAAGTGTATTAGCAAAAGCTAACCCTTACTTCTACAAAAAATCTGATGTAAAAATTCCAGAAATCCAATTCAAAGTTGTATCACCAGCCCAAGCGAGTGCTGTACTTAAAAATGGTGATGTAGACTTAATGGGAAGCTTAACTACAGGTGTCTGGGATGGCACTAAAGATGCGAAAAATGGAACAATCTTAGGAGAATCTGATTACTATATCTCTTATGTTGGATTCAAACTAGGTAAGTTCAACAAAGAAAAAGGTGAAGTAGAAGTAGATCCAAACGCTAAAGCTGCTGACAAACGTGTACGTCAAGCATTTGGATATGCGGTAGATTGGGATCAAATCAATGAAAAAATCTATAAAGGATTACGTTTCACACCAACTGGTTCTGGATTCTATCCACCAATCGTAAAAATGTTCAACAACAAAGATGGTGAGAAATATACTAAGGACGTAGAAAAAGCGAAAAAACTTCTTGATGAAGCAGGTCTTAAAGATACTGACGGAGACGGATTAAGAGAAGATAAAAACGGTAAAAAACTTACATTCAACTTCGCTATCCGTAACGTAGGTCAAGACTTCGACCAAACATTAGCAGATACATTCGTTAAATCTTGGAAAGAAGTAGGATTAGACGTTAAATTAGTAGACGGAAAACTTATGTCTCCAAAAGACTTCTCTCAACGTGTACAAGCGGACGATCCAGGAATCGATATCTTCCAAGGAGCTTGGGGATTAGGAACTGACCCTAACCCAAGTGGATTAGTAGGAAAAACTTCACCACTTAACTTACAACGTTACACAACTGAAGAACTACAAAAATCATTAGATGCAATGGGAAGTAGTGACATGTTTGATGATGCTAAACTTAAAGAAGCGTATCAAAAATTCGATAAACAATTCAGAGAAGAAGCTGCTTGGTTACCATTCAGCTGGCAACAATCAATGACATGGGTTAACAAACGTGTTAAAACATTTGATTTAGCGAAATTTAAAACTGGTGAGCAAAGAATCTACAAACTAGAATTAACTGCAGATGCACCAGCAAAAAATTAATTTAGTTTAGGATTGAGATTTGGCTAAGGGCACTTAGTTGAATTTTCCCCTAATAAACTTATATTTCATTTTATTTTCAATTAATTTTTGAGAGGGATGAAAAATTAGAATTTCAATAGAGGTTTCTAATTTAAGCCCTCTCATCTTTGAAAATATGAATATACTGTTTATATTATAGAAATATTAATAAAAAAAAATAGATATAACTTTTAAATGAAAAATTAATTAATAATGGTTGACTTGAAATCATGATTTTTGAGTTATACCCATATTCTTAATAAAAATATGTAGAGCTACAAATTTACATAGATTTAAGGCGAAGTATCATGCTTTAATGTAGCAAAGATACCTCGCCTTAAATTTTGTCTTTATTAATTATTAATAAACTAGAGTTATATTGGAGGAAAAAATGAAGAAAAATAAATTTTTAAAAGTATTCAGTTCAGCAATGGCACTATCAATTATTTTAGCAGGATGTTCAACGTCGTCAAAATCATCAAAAGATGGAAAACCATCGGTAGAATTTAAAACATCAGTTGATAACGGTGGTAGTGCGGTAAGTGATTCTATACTGAAAGTTGGTATCCTTAGTGCCGATCCATTAACAGGGATGTTTAATCCAGTATTCCACCTGCAAGCAACAGATAATGCAGTAATGGAAGATACTATGGCACACACATTTGCTTTTGATCATTCATACAAATTAAAAGAAGATGATGAAGATGCACCGGTTAAGTTTCATCTAGATAAGGATAAAAAACAAGTAACACTTACTATCCGTAAAGATTTAAAATGGAGTAACAATCAAGACGTAGTTGCGGATGATATTATTGCAACATACGAACTTATGGGTAACTCTAAGTATAAAGACAATATCCGTTATAAGAGTGAATTTGAAACAATAGAAGGTATGAAAGCCTACCATGAAGGTAAAGCTGAAAAAATCTCAGGTCTTACTAAAAAAGATGATAAAACAGTAGTAATTCAATACAAAGATGTAAAACCAGCTCTTCTATGGGGAAGTGGATTCATAACAACATTCCTTAACAAAGATCAAGTAGCTGCTGCATCAAAAGACTTTAGTAAATTTGTAGAAGCAGAATTAAATACAAAACCATTATCTTATGGTCCATACTATTTAGATAAAGTAGTAAATGGAGAAAGCGTACTTGCTAAGCAAAATTCATACTACTATAAAAAAGATGATGTAAAAGTAAAAGAAATCCAATATAAAGTAGTTGCGCCAGCTCAAGCAAGTTCTATAATTAAAAATGGTGAAATTGACTACATGTCACAAGTAACTCCGAATGTATGGAGCGCGGTAAAAGACTATTCAAACGGAACATTATTAGGACAGCCAGATTTCTATATTTCATATGTAGGATTTAAACTAGGTACATGGGACAAAGAGAAAAATGAAGTGAAAGTAAATCCAAATGCAAAAGCAGCGGATAAACGAGTACGTCAAGCATTCGGATATGCGGTAGATTGGGATCAATTAAATGAAAAAATCTACAAAGGACTACGATTCACACCTACAAACTCAGGTATTTACCCAACACGTTCAGAAGATTACTATGATAAAGATGGATTCAAGTATAAAAAAGATGTAGAAAAAGCGAAAAAACTTCTTGATGAAGCAGGACTTAAAGATGTTGATGGAGATGGATTAAGAGAAGATAAAGATGGTAAGAAATTAACATTTAACTTTGCAATCCGTAACACAGGTCAAGACTATGATCAAACTCTTGCTGATGCATTTATTAAATCTTGGAAAGAAGTAGGTTTAGATGTAAAATTAGCTGATGGAAAACTAATGTCATCAAAAGATTGGACGCAACGTGTAACAAGTGACGATCCATCTATCGACTTATTCCAAGGAGCATGGAGCTTAGGTACTAACCCTAACCCAGCACGTCTATTAAGCGATAAAGCCAAAGTTAACTATCAAAGATATATGAGTGATGTGCTTAAAAAAGACTTAGAAACAATCAATTCTAAAGAAATGTTAGATGATGCTAAGCGAAAAGAAGCATATAAAAAGTTCGATAAAGACTTTGCAGAAGAAGCGGCTTGGCTACCATTTAGCTGGAGTACAGATATTACATGGGTAAATAAACGTATCAAAAACTTCGATGTTAAAAAATACGCTTATGGTGAACAAAAACTATATGCATTAGAGCTTACTAATAAAGATAGTGCCAAAGGATAATCTAAAAATTTTATATTAAGTTTTAAAGAGGATTGGGAGTGACTCGAAAATCGTGATTTTTGAGAAAACGATTTTATCGAGTCACCTCCAGTCCCTTTTTTTGTATAAGAATAAATATATCGATTTAACAAAACTAAAATGAAAAGAATAGTAGGTTTTTGATATGAGATGTCACTGTTATGTAAGTAAAATAAGAAATATATATATTTGTAAAGTAATAAAGTATAATTTAGTTAACTAATATTAAATTTATATTTTTAAAATATCGAACAGAAATTTAAAAAGAGAATTTTGTTATTTTTATATTATTTTCTGAAAATTTACTTGACTTATCGTTAAAATGATGTTAGAATTATTTCATAAATAATTGAAAATAAGTTTTTATATATTATGGAGGAAATAAAATGAAAAAGAATAAGTTTCTAAAAGTATTTAGTTCAGCGATGGCTCTTTCAGTAATTTTAGCTGGATGTTCAACATCAAGTAATTCTGGAAGCAAAAACGCTCCTAAAGCAAAAGTAGAATTTAAAACAAGCTTTGATAATGGAGGATCAGCTGTAGATGGTGCTACATTAAAATATGGTATCTTATCAGCTCAACCATTAACAGGTCTTTGGAACCCAGTATTCTCTGATAAAGCAGAAGATCAATACGTAAACCAAGCTGTAATGGGTGGGACATTCCCTACTGATGAAGAAGGACGTGTTGTACAAGATGATGCTGATGCAGCAGTTAAATTCCACTTAGATCGTGATAAAAAAGAAGTTACATTAACTATCCACGATGGAGCTAAATGGAGCAACGGTGAAGCATTCACATCAAATGATATCGTAGCTACATACGAACTTATGGGTAACCCTAAATTCACTACAAACACTCGTTATAATGATGCATACGAATTTATTGAAGGAATGAAAGAATTCCACGAAGGTAAAGCGAAAAATATCTCTGGTATCCAAGTTAAAGATGACAAAACAGTAGTACTTAAGTACACTGATGTTCGTCCATCATTACTATGGGGTGAAGGTTTAGTTACTGACTTCTTAAACGCGAAACAAGTTGAAGAAGCTTCTAAAGACTTCGCTAAATTTGCTGAAGCAGACTTAAACAAAAAACCATTATCATATGGTCCTTACTACATCACTAAAGTAGTAAACGGAGAAAGTGTTCTTGCAGAACAAAACCCTCACTACTACAACAAAGATAAAATGAAACTTAAAAAAATCGAGTTCAAAACAGTAGCTCCAGCTCAAGCTAGCCAAGTAATCAAAAATGGAGAAGTTGACTATATCGATAGCGTTACTCCAAGTGTTTACGAAGGAGCAAAAGACATCAAAAACGGAACATTCTTAGGTGATACTTCTCGTTACATGTCATATGTTGGATTCAAACTAGGTAAATTCGACAAAGCTAAGGGTGAAAACGTAGTTGATCCTAACTCTAAATTAGCTGACAAAAACTTACGTCAAGCATTCTTATATGCAGTTGACCGTGACCAAATCAATGAAAAAATCTTCAAAGGATTACGTTTCACTCCAACTGGATCTGGTATGTACCCAGCAGCTGTAGGTAAATTAGTAAACGAAAACGCAACTGCAGCTAAAAAAGATGTAGAAAAAGCTAAAAAATTATTAGACGATGCAGGATACAAAGATAAAGATGGTGACGGACTACGTGAAGATAAAAACGGAAACAAACTTTCATTCAACTTCGCAATCCGTAACACAGGTGCTGAATATGACCAAGCATTAGCAGACGTATTCGTTAAATCTTGGAAAGAAGTAGGATTAGATGTTAAATTAGTAGATGGAAAACTTATGTCTCCAAAAGACTTTGCACAACGTGTACAAGCAGATGATCCATCAATCGATATCTTCCAAGGTGCATGGCAATATGGAACAAACCCTAACCGTCAAGAGTTACTAGGTAAAAAAGCTCCATTAAACTTATACCGTTACACTACTGAAGCATTCGAAAACAGCTTCAAAGCTCAAGGATCAGCAGATATGTTTGACGATGCTAAATTAAAAGCAGCTTACAATAAATTTGACACAGAAGTAGCTGAAGAATTACCATTCTTCCCATTAAGCTGGGATACAAGTATCTCATTCTTCAACAAACGTGTTAAATCATATGATTTAGCTAAAGCTAAGAAAAACCAATTCAAACTTTATGACATTGAGTTAACAGCTAACGAAGGTGCTAAATAATAGAATTTAAAATGCGACATAGATGACTTCGGTTGTCTATGTCGTTTGTTTTTTCTAAATTGAGAGAAAATTCAAAAAACTCTTGATTTTTTAGTCAATTAGTAGTAAAATAAATACAACAAAAGTACAAAGGTTTTTCATAATAAGTTAAATGAAAAACTTAATGATTAGGAGGACTACCATGAGACAAAATTTCAATATTCAATCTTGGCAATGGCGTAGATAATATTGTGTGTATGTTTTAACGACATAGACACAATTTTAGCGTGCTCTAAAAAGTGTCTATGTCGGCAAGGTAGGAAATTTGTAATTATACAATGTACTTAAAATTCGATAATGCCGCATAGTAAAATAAACTATGCGGCATTTTTTCTCTTTTTAGAGTGGGTTAATAATATAAAACGTCTTAAAATTAACATTATTCAGGAGAAAATTAACTATGAAACAAAGAAAAATATTATCAGTATTCAGTTCTGTATTTGCATTATCAATTTTATTAGCAGGATGTTCTACAGGCTCAAACAGCAATAACCAAAATCAAACTAAAGCAAAAGTAGACTTCAAAGTATCTGCAGATAATGGAGGTAATACAGTTAAGGATGCTACATTTAAATATGGGATTCTAACAAATAGCCCATTTGTTGGATTATTCCATCCAGTACTGCACGCTAACAAGGCTGATGGAGTAATTACAGAAACAGTATTCGGAAAAACTTTCCCAGTAGATGATGCGTTGAAATATAAATTAGATGATAACGATGCACCTGTAAAATTACATATAGATAAAGATAAAAATGAAGCAACTTTAACGATTCACGATGGTGTGAAATGGAATAATGGTGAAGATCTTACATCAAAAGATATAATCGCTAGTTATGAACTACTAGGGAATCCAAAATACACAGAAAATGTAAGATATAACGGTTCATTTGAGCTTATCGAAGGTATGAAAGATTATCATGAAGGAAAGGCTAAGACAATCTCAGGTATTCAAGCGAAAGATGATAAAACAGTAGTTATCAAATATAGTAAGTTATCACCTTCGATGTTATGGGGAGATGGATTTATCTACGCATTCTCTAATGCAAAACAAATTGCAAAAGTGACTGACTTTGCTAGATTTGGAGAAGCTGAATTAACAAAACGCCCATTATCATACGGTCCTTATGTAATAACAAAAGAAGTACAAGGTGAAAGTGTAGTAGCTGAAGCTAATCCATATTACTATAAAAAGGAGGATATAAAAATTCCTAAAGTCGAATTCAAAGCGGTAGCACCAGCACAAGCTAGTCAAATACTTAAAAATGGAGAAATAGACTATCTTACTGATATCAATACAACAGTTTATGAAGGATTAAAAGATGCGAAAAATGGAGAGCTATTAGGACAACCATCTTCATTCATGTCATTTGTAGGATTTAAATTCGGTAAATACGATAAAGAGAAAAAAGAAAATGTACCTTTAGAAAATACTAAGTTTAATAATAAAAATGTAAGACAAGCCTTCTTATACGCAGTTGATCGTGATCAAATTAATGAGAAAATCTATAAAGGACTACGTTTCACACCAACAGGATCAGCTTTATACCCACCAACAGTAGGAAAATTAAGAAATGAAAAAGCGATTGTAGTTAAAAAAGATGTAGAAAAAGCTAAAAAACTTTTAGATGAAGCTGGCTATAAAGATGTAGATGGAGACGGGCTAAGAGAAGATAACAAAGGTAATAAACTTGTATTCAACTTTGCCTTCCAAGGTGGAAATAACTACGACCAAGCGTTAGCTGATACATTTATTAAATCATGGAAAGAAGTAGGTCTAGATGTTAAATTACTAGACAATAAATTAATGGGTAAAAAAGAATGGGATCAACGTGTACTAGGAGATGATCCACAAATCGATTTATTCTTAGGTGCGGGTCATCACGGATCAGACCCAAGTCGTCAAGAACTATTTGGACGTAAGTCACAATTCAACTACTTCAGATATACTAGTGACAAAATCGATGAAGCATTCAAAGAGCAAAGGTCAGATGAAATGTTTGATGATAATAAATTAAAACAAGCATACAACAAATTCGATGACCTTATCGCAGATGAATTACCATTCTTTGGATTAAGCTGGGATACAGAAATCACTTATGTCAATAAGAGGGTAAAACACTTTAATGTTGAAGACTTCACAAAAGGACGTTTAAGTATAGAAAATCTAGAATTAACAAAAGAAGCACCTGAAAAATAATACATAAATAATTGAATATGAAACTTGTTTTGAAAATAATAAATTAGATAAAAACTCATTTAAATAGATTTTTATGGCGTGTATAATTATTAAAATTAATAAATTGAGTTAGTATAATTTAGAGTGATTTAAAGATGGATATTTCTATGAAATTGAGGTCTTTAGGTCACTTTTTATTTATTAATAACTAAATAATTCAAGGATATTTCCAAGGAAATAGTGGTTGCGATAAGTTGTTCCTAAAATACATAATAAAAGGGTGTTAACAGTTGAATTTTTTGAGAATAACGTATAAAATTATAAAAGTATACTGTGTTTATTGCTACAATAATAAATACTTTTAGAATTTTAAATTCATAAAAATTTATAGGAAAGGTGTATTAATGAGAAAATTTATTTCAGAGTTATTATTAATAATTGTTACAATTATTTGGGGTCTGGCTTTTATTTGGCAAAATATAGCAAGTAAAGTTCTAGGACCGTTAACAGTTGTAGGTATAAGATCGATAATTGCAGTAGTCTTTCTTATTGTTATTGCATTGCTAGTGCCGAGTTTGTATAAGAGTCAAGCTCCGAAAGTGTTAGCTGAGCCTATAACAAAAAATAAAAGTTGGGTGCTTGGTGGTATTTGTGGAATTGTACTATTTTTTGCGATGTATATTTCGCAAATCGGTATTGGTATGACAACTGCAGGTAAAGCCGGATTTATTACAGTATTGTATATTTGTATAGTACCATTTATAGGTGTTTTCTTAGGGAATAAACTTAATAAATTCTTTATTATAGGATTGGTTTTATCTGTAATTGGTTTTTATTTCTTATCTGTAAAAGAAGAATTTTCTTTAGAAATGGGAGATATTATAGTCTTAATTAGTGCGGTTCTATTCGGGATTCATATAATAGTTATTGATTATTCAGCAGCTAGAGTTAATTCGATGTTCTTATCTATTGTACAATTAGGAGTAGTATCAATATTAAGTTTATGTTTAGCAGCATTTAAAGAAACAATAGTTTTTGCTGATATAATGAGTGTTATTTGGCTGTTACTTGCGATAGGTGTACTTTCGAGTGGAGTAGGTTATACTTTACAGATTGTAGGTCAAAAAGATGTTCCACCACACACAGCGTCTCTAATATTAAGTTTAGAGTCTGTTGTAGCAGCAATAGGTGGAGTGCTTATCCTTGGGGAACATATTGGGATAAGAGAAGGAATCGGTATGCTTATTGTATTTGTAGGGATTATCGTTTCTCAATTGCCCGATAAGAAGAAAGATAAATAGTATATAACGAAAAGCATTAGGGTGCGACTCGAAAATAGTTTTTTATCGAGTCCCCTTTTTTATGAGGTTAATGATGAAAAAAATATTAAAAATAGTTGTTAGTTTAGTATTAGTAGTGGCTTTAGGTTTTGCAGGATTAGTTGGCTATTTATGGGCGACAGAATATAGTCCTAATGGAGTGGAGAGCCTGCAGGTTACTAAGCAAGGTAACTCAGAAATAGCAAAAATAGGAACAGAATATAGTGCCCTTAACTGGAATATAGGTTATGCTGGGCTTGATAAAGATGAAGATTTCTTTATGGATGGTGGAAAGATGGTGTTACCTCTTGATAAAGTTCATGTTGAAGAAAATCTAAAAAATATTACAGAAATAGTTAAAAATGAGAAAGCGAATGTTAATTTTATTCAAGAAATTGATGAAGATTCAAAACGTAGTTATAATATAAATCAAGTTAGAGCATTTGATGAAGCTCTTGGTTTAAACAGTATTTTAGCTTATAACTTCAAGGTTAGATATATACCATATCCATTACCACCGCTAGGAAAGGTGAAAAGTGGTATATATACTGCGACTGATTTTAAAATAGAAAATGCAAGAAGATTCCAAATGGCAATTCCATTCACTTTCCCTGAAAGACTAGCTAATTTAAAACGTGGATTTTCTGTTATTTATACAAAAGTAGAAAATAGTGATAAACATTTAGTGTTAATCAATGCGCATCTTGATGCTTATGATAAGGGTAATTCTGGTAAAAAAGCTCAGATGAAGCAACTTCTTGAATTTATCGATTATGAGTATAAAAAAGGAAATTATGTATTGGTTGGGGCAGATTTTAATCAGTCATTAAAAACTTTAACGCAAGATGAGATTAATGTTGTTCCAAAAGAATTATGGCGTGCTGAGAACTTAGATAAGAGTCTATTACCGGCAGGATTTAAGTTAGTTTATGATGAAAGTAGAAATTCAGCGAGACTTAACAATAAACCTTATGTGAAAGATAGTGAAGGGACATATGGTTTCATTATCGATGGGTATATCGCGAGTGACAATATTGAAGTGCTTGGTGTAGAAACACTAAATCAAGAGTATAGATATAGTGATCATAATCCGGTAAAATTGAGATATAAACTTAAATAGAATAAAAGAAGCGGCTCCGAGATTAGGTCAAGGAGTTGCTTTTTTGTTAAATATTATTCGATAACCTACTGTTTTAATGTAGCTTTAGACGCCTCCAATTCTTTTGCATTGCAAAAGGACTTTCCGGCTAAAATGGTTGATCCAAAATTTCTAAATTTTAAAAATGTATATTATAACTCATAGACGCAGTGGTTTATTGATATCTAAATTCGCTTTTTAAAAGCTCTTTAGATATCTAATAAACTTTGCGGGGGTGACTCGACAAAATCTCATTTCTACGAAATTATGATTTTTGAGTCACTCCCTTTCTAAGTAAAACTATATGTTTTACTGCAGCTACTATAAACAGTAGGTGAAAAATCTTCAAATTTATAAAGAACAGATAAATATATAGTTATTTATTTATTTTTACTAAAATAGATGCTATCATCATTTGTTCTTTGATTGTGATGTGACTTCTCCCCTTAAATTTTACTTTTTCGAATATAAAAAATCCCACAAACCTAAGTTTATGGGATAATTTTTTTATGCTTTTTGTTTTTCGTCTTTTTTGAAGAATATTCTATTTAATCTATCAACGATTGCTGATAAAGCTCCGTCTCCAGAGATGTTACATGCAGTTCCAAAGCTATCTTGAGTGATGTATAATGCGATCATTAGAGATAACATGATTTCGTTGAATCCAAGAACTGATTGTAATAATCCAAGAGCCGCCATAACTCCACCACCTGGAACTCCAGGAGCAGCTACCATTGTTACACCTAGTAATAAGATGAATTTAATCATTACTGCAGCTGATGGGAATGCAGCACCATGTTGTAACCAGAATACTGCAGACGCACATGTAGTTAATGTAATTGTACTACCTGATAAGTGGATAGTAGCGAATAATGGAATTGTGAAGTTTGCGATGTTTTTATCAACACCCATTTTTTTAGTACTTCTTAGTGTTACTGGGATAGTAGCAGCTGAAGATTGAGTACCAATTGCTGTCATGTATGCTGGTAAAATGTTAACAAGCATTTTGAATGGGTTTCTAGCGTTAAGTGTTCCAGCCACAAAGTATTGAATAATAATGATTATTACGTGCATAATAATAATTAATACGAATACCATTGCGAAGATTTTTAAGATTTTGAATACTTCACCAGAAGCTGTGATGTTCATGAATACACCTAGGATGTAGAATGGAAGAAGTGGAATAATTACTGTAGCAAGTAATTTTTCGATAATTTCTCCGAAGTCTGCGAATCCTTGTTTAAGTCCTTCTGATTGAGTTGCTGAAATCCCGATTCCTAAGATGAATGAGATAATAAGAGCAGTAGTAACATCAAAAATTGGAGTCATTTTAAACTCGATGAAAGGTTTTAATAATAAATCCTCTGGGTTTTTGAATGATTGTAATGTTGCGTTAGCTAAGATGTTTGGTAATACTGCTTCAGCTGTTAAGAATGCAAATGTTCCTGCAATAATTGTAGAAATATATGCAACTCCTGTTGATAGTCCAAGTAATTTACCAGCGTTATTTGAAACTTGGCTGATACCTGGTACGATAAATCCAACAATAATAAGTGGGATTGTGAATCCTAAGAATGAGCTGAAAATTGATGAGAAAGTAACGAAAACTCTAATAATAGACGTTGATAGAGTACTTCCTAAAACTATCCCTAATGTTACAGCGATAATAAGTTTTGCTATTAATGGAATTCTTTTATATAAACTCATTGTTCGATCTCCTTTTTTTTTTATTTTATTGTATTTTTTAAAAAGACATGTGTACATTATACAAGAAAACTATTGATTTGTAAAGGGATTGAGACATATTTTTTCAATTATTTGAAAATTTTATATATTTATATAGAAGAAGTTCTAATAAAATAAATAAAAAAAGCTTAAAACCTCAAATGATTATTGAGATTTTAAGCTTTCTGCAGTTATTAGATTAATTTGAATACATCATTTAAGTTCTCAGCCATTGTTGGGTGAGTGAAGATTTGATCTCTGATGTAAGTATAAGGAATTTTGTTATCAATTGCCATTTTAATTAGGTTGATAATTTCTTCTGAGTTTTTACCGAATAGAGTAGCTCCAAGGATTAAGTTAGTGTCTTTGTCTACAGTTACACGGAATAATCCACGTGGGTCTTGGTTAACAGCTCCTCTTGGCATGTTAGCTACTGGTAATGATGCTACTGCAACGTTAGGGTAAGCTGCCTCAGCTTCTTCTTTGTGTAATCCAACGTGAGATAGTGCTGGAGAGATGAATGTTGAGTAAGGTACGTTTTTACGGTCAGCAGTTGTGTATTCTTTGTTACCGTGTAAGTATCCGTTAACTACTCTGAAGTCGTCTAATGACACATAAGTAAATTGTAATCCACCGTTAACATCACCAACTGCGAATACATTTTCTACAGCTGTTTGACAGAATTCGTCAACTACGATTGTTCCGTTAGGACGTAATTCGATGTCAGTGTTTTCTAATCCTAATCCTTCAGTGTTAGCACGACGTCCAGTTGCGTGTAATACTGCTTCGAATTCTAGTGGACCGTATTTTTCTGTATCAACAACTACAAGTTCTCCGTTGTTGCGGATTTCTTTTGTTGCAGTTCCTAATTTGAACTCGATTCCTGCTTCTTCTAAGTATCCTTGAGCAAGTTCAGCGATATCTTTATCTTCTCTTCCTAGGATTCCAGGAGCGAAGTCGATTACTGTAACTTTAACTCCAAGACGAGCGTAAAGGTTAGCGAATTCTAATCCGATGTTACCTCCACCGATAATTCCTAAAGTTTTAGGAGCTTTTTCTAATTTTTGGAATTCAGTGCTATCGTAAACATTTTTAGATGTTGTTAATCCTGGAATTGGTAATACATTGTTTTTAGCTCCAGTGTTAATTACTACGATTTCACCTTCAAGTTGTTTAGTTTCTCCGTTAGCAGAAATTTCTACTACTTTGTTAGAAATAAATTTAGCATGAGCTGTGTAAACATCAACGTTTGGACTATTGTCTAACATAGCGAAGTTTTTAGCGTTAAGTTTAGATACAACAGCATCTCTTGTAGCTTTAGCTTCTGCGAAGTCTTTTTTATTGTCAGCAGCTACGATTAAAGTTTTAGTTGGAATACATCCGATGTTAATACAAGTACCACCGTACATTGCACTACTTTCTTCAACTACTGCTACTTTTTTTCCTTCTTTAGCAAATGTTGCTGCTAAAGTTTTTCCGGCTTTACCGAATCCTACTACTAATAAATCATATTTAACCATAATTTGATTCCTCTTTTGTTTTAAATTTTATTGTTTATATTTTATATTTTTTAAATAAATATAAGATGAAAACTCTTTAATTCATATTTTACTCCTACTTTTTTAAAATTTCAAGTACTTTGCCTACAAAAGTAGACGATTTTTCAAAAAAATTATTTTGAGATATTGAATTATGATTGAAATCGTTATAATATCAGCGTTTTGAAGAAAATAATTTCTGATATTATTTTGATATTGCTTCTCATTATGGTATAATATCCTTTGTACAAATATGAAATTTTATGGAGGAAACAAATGACATTACCTAATTGTCCAGAATGTAAAAGTGAATATACTTATGAAGATGGAAATATGCTAGTATGTCCAATGTGTGCTCACGAGTGGTCACCAGAAGATACTAGTGGAGCAGAAGAGGAAAAAGTTTATCGCGATGCTAATGGAAATGTACTTCAAGATGGAGATACAGTTTCTGTGATTAAAGATTTAAAAGTTAAAGGTAGTTCTTCTACATTAAAACAAGGAACTCGCGTTAAAAATATCAGATTAGTTGATGGAGATCACAATATTGATTGTAAAATTGATGGTTTCGGAGCTATGAAACTAAAATCTGAATTTGTAAAAAAAATATAATTAAACAAAGAGCTGGCTCAATAGTAATTTCAATGAAATCATTAAAGAGTTCAGCTCTTTTAATTTTTATATGGGTATTTTTTGTAATACTTAAATTACATTTTTATACATTTGTTCTTTTTATTGTGGTGCGAGACGTCTTCAACCAACTTTTCAAAGAAAAGATTGTTTTCCGACTAAAAAGAAAGCTTGTAATCTTTCTTTTCCTCGATAAAATACTACAGCATTTTATTTCCACCACTATAAAGAACAAATGAAAAAATATAAACTATATAATCGCTGGTTATCATCTAGAACATAACCATTAATCTATTGAAGTCTGTTAAATTCTATTTTTCAAATTTATTTCTACAGTCTTATAGTAGTTTGAATATACTAATTCAAAAGATTATTTTTATCAAAAAATAGAATTATTAATACCAAAATGCAGTGATTAATTGATAGAAAAATTTTCTTTATAAACAAATTTCTAGATATCTAGTAAATATAGAGGTGGTAACTCGACAAGATCGATTTCTACGAAATCACGATTTTTAAGTCGCTCCTTATTATGTATTCTTAATCTTCCGAAAAAAGAAAAGATAGTATATAATAAATAAATGTTTTGAAAATATATTGAAAAGAATGAAAGGAAATACAATGACGAAAATTCAAAAACGTTTATCTATGATAGCTTTGCTTTTAGCTAATTTTATAGGCGGACTTGATACAACAATGTTGAATACAGCATTACCGCAAATTATAAAGGATTTAAATGGTATAAATCAATTAGGTCTATTAACTTCCATGTTATTATTTTTTATAGCCATGACTACTGTCCTTTGGGGTAAGCTTGGAGAAGTAATAGGTAATAAAAAAGCATTTCAATTATCAATTTTAATCTTCGCAATAGCTTCTATACTAGGAGGATTTTCTGTAAATATCTGGATGATGGTGTTTGCTAGAGGATTAATGGGTATTGGTATAGGAGGAATGATTTCTATTCCTTTTGTAATATATGCTAAGCTTTTTCCTGATGCGAAAGAAAGAGCCGTTGCTTTAGGATGGGTAACAGCCTTCTATGGTGTGGCAAGTATCTTAGGTCCTATTGCTGGAGGTTTTGTAGTTGATGTATTAGGGTGGTCTTGGATATTTTTTAGCCTTGTTCCATTTTCAGTAGTTTCTTTAGTATTAATCCAAATTTTTTATAAGGAAACTGTAATTTCACAAAAACCAAGAGTTGATTACATTGGAAGTGGACTATTAGTTATTATTTCAGGAGTTATTCTTTATTGGATTAGTAATCTTCCGAGCCTTAATATATTTATGAATAGTTTACTAGCAATGTTTGTTATTGTTAGTGGTTATATGCTATGGAAGTGGGAAATAAAGGAAACAGAACCGATTCTGCCAATAAGTTTATTAAAGAATATGTCTTACATTACGAAAAATCTAATTATGGTACTTGTTTATGCTTTTGCTATTGGATATAGTATTTACGCTCCAATGTGGGCGCAGGTTGTTTTAGGAACTAGTGCAACCATGGCTGGCGGAACACAGATCTTTAGTTCTATCGCAGTTATGTTAGCAACGAGATTTTCTGCTAAATTTATAAGTAAATGGTCGTTTGAAAAACTTATAAATATAGGTTTTATAGCAATAGCTATTTCAGTATTTATGATGGCCTTTGCTCCAATAGGTGTTTCTTATTACTATATTTCGATTAGTGGTGCTTTCCTTGGACTTGGTCATGGTTTGATTTTCCCATCAACACAAGTAGCATTCCAAGAAGTTGTACCTAAAGAACAACTTAATATAGCGACTACTTTTAGCTTATTATTAAGAACATTAGGCCAAACTCTTATGGCATCAATCTATGGTTTAGTATATGCTAGTCAAGTTAATGGCATTAACAGTATAGAACGCTCATATCAAGGATTACATATAATCTTTATTATTGCAGCTGTTTCAGTTATATTTGGATGGATAATGAACAAAATTACTTGGAAATTATAATAACAATTTTCTTTTTATATACATTAAAATAGTAGATTAAAACAAATAGTCTGTAAACCATAGTGATTTACAGACTTGTTTTTTATCTTTTGATTAGTTTTAATATTTTTCTTCTTAATGGTAAACCGTAGTTGTACATTAGATTGAATGTGTGAGAGATTACTAAATCGAACTCTCCATAATATTCAACAATATTAGGAGCGAAATTAGATTTGAATGCTAGAAGGCTGTCGCTTAAATCTCCTTCGATACCTCCCATAGAAGCGGTAGTGCATCCTAGTTCTTTCATTTTTAACATGCTGTCAACATATGTTTTATATTGTGCTGGAATTTTAGAAAATTTATCGTTCATTCCTGCATATAGCATCTCAGCATTTTTCCCATAGGCGATAGAAATAACTCCACAAAGTATTTCTTCTTGTGTGCTATTGAAACTTTCGAAGAATTCAATAAGTTTTTTTGTAGAATTAAATTGATCTTCCAAAGTTTTTCTTTTTTTATGCATATTTTCGCCAAGTTTAAGTATTTCTTGCTCTAGAGTTTCTTTTTTCTCTCTAGTCTTAGCTAATGCATTAGCAATATCAAGATACGCTATATAAACAAGTGCACGCTCTTTGTACAATTCCATAAGCTTTTTAAAATAATCTCTGTTTCGTAAAGAAATATTCTTTCTATTCTCTGTACATTCTAGAACAAACATTAAGTCATCTAACTTATCTATTTCAACTTGTCTAACTTCTACAAAACGCTTATCTACATCTTTTAATAAACGTTTAGTGTGCTTAGGAAGTTTCTCAGGGAAATCTTCTAACATCGTTACAGCGTTAAAACGTGGTTGAATAGTATCGCTCATTTTCATAGTTAAACCACGATGAGAGAATTTGTTTGATTTAAAGGCATTTAATATATTTTTATCTACTAGATTCTCTGATTCTTTATTAAATGCTTCTAGTCTTTCATTATTTAAGGGTTTAGGTATATCTATTTTTACAAGTTTAGCTTTATTCTTTCTAGCGTATTTAGCTAGATTCTCTAAGAAATAGTTAAGTAATTCTATGTTGTTATAATCTAATAGAGGACCTCTAGGTAGGTACCACATACCTTTTCTTATAAGAATTTGTGCAGTCGCTAATAGATTGTCATTATCATCCACAACGCCAATACGTTTGAAATCCCAATTATCTTTTATTTGAGTCCATTCAGGAGATTGAAAAATGGTACAGTAGTCATTTTGTAAGATAAAATCTGTATATTGATTAATATCTATATTATCAATGAATTTCATTTTTATATCCTTTCTTTGTCATATACGTTCTATATATGTTTTATACTACTACTAGATTATACAATATAACCGTAGAAAAAGAAACAAATAAATAAAGCAGTATGTAAAAGAGAAAAATGTGGTTAAAGTAATAATATAGCTATTTACAACCGTATACAAAACTTATATAATTAATGTATAAAATAATTTAAAGGAAGTAATTGCGATGAACATGAATACATTGTACATCATGCTTGGATTTATATTTGTCTATGCTATGATCGCTAACGCAAGAGATAAGATAAAAAAGCGTGATGAAAAGAGTAAAGAAGCATTTGAAAGATTGCAAAGCCCAGCGTATAAAAAGGAATTAGAAAAAGTTATAAACTTTAGCCAAGATGATGCGTTTAATATTGCGGCATTAAGAAAAGCATACTTTTTAAATGGGAAAGATGCAAAAAAACTAATAGAAATTGTAAAAAGAAGTAAAGGAATTTAATTATGAAGATAGTATTAATTATTATTTTAGCAATAGCAATTTTTATGTTCTTCTCAACTAGAAACGGTAAGTCAAAAGAAGAATGGGCAGAAAAACAAAAAGTTAGTAAAGAAAAATTTAATGAACTTGTAAAAGATAGTAATAGAGAAGAAGTACTTTCAGTAGTCGATGCTACTAAAGGAGATATTCACAATGTTAAAATGATAAGAGATAGATATACAGATTTGGTATTGTATGATGCAAAAGCGTTATGGGAAGCTGTAAAAGAAGAAGCTTTGAACAGACGTGCATTACAAGTTAAAGAGTTAATTGCTAGTGATTATACTGATATAAAATCAGTTGTTAATCCAGATGTTGGTGATATTGCAAATATTAAAATTATTAGAGAGCGCTATGATTTAGATATAGTACAAGCAAAAGAATTATGGGAAAGCATCAGAGATGAGGTTAAACAATAATATTCAAAGATGTGAATAAAATTCAACCCCAAGAGTTAGAATAAACTAACTTTTGGGGTATTTTATATTCTTTATTTTCCTTCGATTGTAATCATCCATACTTCACTACGAGCTGTAGTTTTGAAAGGTGGGCCCCAGAAACCATAACCCGCAGAAGTGAAGAAATGTTTACCGTTAATTTTCGCGTAGCCATGATCTAGGGTGTAAACTACATCTGTGATGAAGTTTAACGGCCATAGTTGTCCACGATGAGTATGCCCAGAGAGTTGAACATCTATAGGTAAGGTAGAGTGATAATCGACAGCATCTGGTTGATGATCGACAAGTACGATAGTCTTATTCAAATCAACACTCTTAAGAAGTTCGGCGGTATCTAGTCTATCACGACTAACACTCTTATCTTTACGACCCACTAATATAATATCATTATTAAGTGTGATAGTTTCATCAAATAATGGTATTATACCAGTTTTTTTAACTTCATCGACTATTTCTAGTGCATCACGGTCGTGATTCCCCATCGTAGTATAAACACCTAGAGGAGCTTTTAACTTGCTAAGATTTTCTTGCATATTACGCTTTTTATACATAACCATATCATCGTCCATAAGGTCTCCTGCGATAACTACAGCATCTGGCTTCTCTTCATCAACAATCTTATTCAGTTTCTCAAGTTGAGGATTTGAGAAAAATGTCCCAAGATGAAGATCAGAGACCATAGCGATTTTAACGGGAGTATCAAGATGTTTATCTACCTTGATAGTCTTATTAATAACAGTAGGCGAATATGCCCAAAATAATCCAAGGGCAGTCATACCTAATAAATATAGAGTAGTTATACTTAAACTAATTCCTTGAGAAAGATTTAATTTAAAGATTTTCAGTAATAACTTAGCTACCAATAAGATAACACCTATGACAGCACCGTTTAAGAAATAAAAGTACCAGATATTTCCATAATTTACCCATGGTGCTCCTAATCTTAACATATAAGCCATAATAGAAAAGTTAGCAGCTATAAATAATACTACACCAATAGCTAATTTAACCCTAGCTGGAACAAAAGGTGAGGTCATCCATTTTAAGCCAAGCCACATTAGAACTACTAGTATTTCATATACTGCGAATACCCCGATAAAACCAGCGATAAGTTTCCAATTATTCAATATTAATTCTCCTCCAAACTATTTAATAATAAATGAAAGAATATATTGTATATTCAAACAGAGTGCTTTTCATTATACATTATGTAGCTTAAATTGTCATTAAATTAAGTCGGATAGGATGATTCTTTTAAGTGTTGTAACTTCTTAATCTTAAAAGTTATTGGTGTCATTGCTGCTGGAATGATGTTGAGCGTAACCTTATCTATCTGTGGCATCTTTGCTCTTATCTATATGATTATTTTCAAGATAATATCAAGAAGTTACCGTAAGATTGTACAAATGTAAAAAAAAATGATACAATAGGGCTTTGATCTGACCCCAAAAAGTTAGACTTAGGATAGCGTAGTAGTTATAATGACTGCTACGCTATCTTTTTTATATTTATACAGTCATATGTT